>CAMDOY010000180.1 GCA_945903655.1 Rhizobium sp. Q54
CCCGCGACCGCTCCCTCTCCGCCCAGTTCGAGCATACGGTGGCGGTGACGGAAACGGGGGTGGAGATCTTCACCCTCTCCCCCGGCGGCTTGCATCACCCGCCCATCGGCGCGCCTGCGTGACGCGGGGGGCCGACGATCAGGCCCCCCCTCCGGGCCTCGCCGAAGCGCCCCATTACAAGGGTCATCGCGAGCGGCTGCGCAACCGCTTTCTGGAGACGGACGGTCAGGGCCTGCCGGACTACGAAATTCTGGAGCTGCTGCTGTTTCGCTCCATTCCCCAGCGGGATGTGAAGCCCCTCGCCAAGGCGCTGATCGCCCGCTTTGGCTCGCTTTCGGGCGTGCTGGGGGCGCGGCGGGAGCGCCTTACCGAGGTCAAGGGCGTTGGCGAATCGGTCGCCGCCGATCTCAAGCTGGTGGAGGCGGCGGGCCGACGCCTCGCCCGGCAGTCCATTCAGGACAAGCCGGTTCTGGGATCGTGGAAAGACGTGATCGATTATTGCCATGCGGCCATGGCCCATGCGGATCGCGAGACCTTCCGCATCCTCTTCCTCGACAAGCGCAACCATCTCATCACCGACGAGGTGCAGGGGGTGGGCACGGTGGACCATACGCCGGTCTATCCGCGCGAGGTGATCCGCCGGGCGCTGGAAGTGAGCGCCACCGCCATCATCCTCGTCCACAACCACCCCTCCGGCGACCCGACGCCCTCCAATGCGGACATTCGCATGACCCAGGACATCATCACCATCGCCGGGCCCATGGGCATTTCCGTCCACGATCACATCATCATCGGCCGCAACGGCCACGCCAGCCTGCGGGGGCTGAAGTTGATCTGAGGGCCTGCGCTTGCGCGGCGGCGGCTCCCGGCCCATATCGAGCGCTCTGGCTTGTCTTCGTTCCCAAAGGCGTCCCTTGCGCATCTCGGATTTCGACATTCTCATCATCCCCGGCCTCGGCGGCTCGGGCCCCGACCATTGGCAGAGCCGATGGGAGGCCAAGCTCTCAACCGCCCGGCGGGTGGAGCAGCGCAACTGGGATAGCCCGCGTCTGGAGGACTGGACAGGCCGCATCATCGCGGCGGTGGAGACGGCCCAGCGCCCCGTGCTGCTGCTCGCCCATTCCCTGGGCGTGACCGCCGTGGTCCACGCAGCCCCCGCCATGCCCCCGAGCGTGGTGCGCGGCGCCTTTCTCGTGGCGCCGCCAGCGGACTCGGTTCTGGTTGAGGCAGCGGGGCCGGGCTTCACGCCCCTGCCGCGCGAGCCCCTGCCCTTTCCCTCCGTGCTGGTCGCCAGCCGCAACGATCCCTTCGCGCCCTATGAGGAGAGCGAGGAGATCAGCTACGCCTGGGGCAGCCGCCTGCTGGATGCGGGCGAGGCGGGGCATCTCAACATGGACTCGGGCCACGGCCCCTGGCCGGAGGGCCTCATGAGTCTGGCGGGCTTCCTGAAGCAGCTGTGACGCCCTTGCGGCGGCCTGCGGGGCTGCTAGGGTGTGACAAAATCTCCGGAGGATCCCATGACGCCTTTCAAACTGCTGACCTATAGCGACGCCTCCGGACAGCCCCGTGCGGGCGTCCAGATCGCGGGCATGGTCCATGATGCGGCGCGACTGACCGGCCACGCTGCGGACGCCACCGTGCTGGGCATGATCGAGGATTGGGCAGCCGCCGAACCGCGCATCGCCGCAGCCGCCGCGAAGGCGGGCGCCGCCACGCAAATCGGCCCCATGAGCGGCCTGACGCCGCTCGCTCCCCTGCTCTACCCGGGCTCCATTTTCTGCGCAGCGGCGAACTACGCCGACCATGCGGACGCCATGGCCCGCAAGATGGGCCGCGAGGGCGAGCCGGACCCCAAATCGTTGGGCCTCAAGCCCTTCCACTTCCTCAAGCCCGTGCGCCAGAGCGTGGTGGGCACTGGTGTGAAGATCGAGTTGCCGGACTTCGCGCAGAAGATCGACTGGGAGATTGAACTCGCCGCTGTCATCGGTCGCCCGGCGCGGCATGTGTCCGTCGAAAACGCGCTTTCCTATGTTGCGGGCTACACCATCGCCAATGATGTGTCGGTGCGCGACGCGCAATTCATGAAACGACCGAATGTGCCGGAGGGATCGCTCTTCAAGACCGACTTCATCAGCATGAAGGGCTTCGACAAGAGCTGCATCCTAGGCCCCTGCATCACCCCGGCCTCGCAGATCGGCGGTCCCGACAATCTCGCCATGAAGCTGTGGCTCGATGACGAGCTCATGCAGAATTCCAACACGGGCAAGATGATCTTCTCCACCGCCGAGCAGATCGCCTATCTGTCGGAGCGCGTGACCCTGCTGCCCGGCGACATCGTGCTGACCGGCACGCCGGCGGGCACCGGCGCCGAGCAGGACCGCTTCCTGCGGCCCGGCCAGACCATCCGCATGTGGATCGAGAACATCGGCGAGACGCGCAACAAGACGGCGTGAGCATCACGTCTGGCTGGCGTCACGGATGGCTGCGGCCAGGACATGCGGCATCAGAAAGCGCGCCAATTCATCAATCAGACATTGACGGTCATGGCGTCGAGATAGGGCTCGACAACCCTCCAGTTTCCAGCCTCGATGGCGTAACGGGCGATCTGCGCTGGTGTCACTTTGCGTTGGCGCAGCGCTTCCTTCATGCCTTCCAGCGCGACGTTGAGGCCAGTGCTCTTGCTGAAGCGTCGCCCCTCGCTCCGCCGGTAGCGGAACAGATCAACGATGGTCTTGGCGGGATTGGTGATCGGTACGCTGACGCCTTCAATTGCATGCGTTTCAATACCGGATTGCAAAACCTTTTCATGGAAACGCACAAACTCAATCGCAGGGTAAATCACACGCGGCTTGCGGGCGCGCGAACCAATCGCCATCCAGACGCGCGGCGGCATGACGTCGGTCAGCTCATGAAAGGCGAGGGCGGACACAAGGCAGATCACGCCATTCGGGGCGATCTTGCTCGCCTCGGCCAGGACATGGTTTGCCTGCACGTCGCTATCGGCGGATTGATAGAGGCCGCGGCTGAGTTGCAGGATAAGCCCCCTCTCCTTGAGGCGCGCAACGGTCGTGGCTGTGACGCCTGCTTTGGTCATTTCAACAGAACGCGCCATGCCACGCTCCCGCAGGAACGCCAGGGCGCGGTCAGCTTGCGAGAGGGGTTGAATGGCCATTCCCGACATTTGGGAGAAAAAGTTGTATAAGTCAATACAATATACAGCATATTATATCATCCGCATGTGGATCGAGAACATCGGCGAGACGCGCAACAAGACGGCGTGGGACGCTAAATGCCCCGGTTAACCCAACATTAGTCACATTCCAAGGATCGCGACCCGCAAGCTTCGCAATAGGTTAAGATCATCTGGCTCATTCCATCGGGACCAGGCCCATGATCCGCCTTCATCATATCTGCACTGTCGTCGGCTTGATCCTGACCAGCGGCGCCGTGCGCGCAGCTGATTTCGACCTGCAGACGACGCCCTCGCGGGCCTCTGCGGATTTCAGCGGCGTAGGGCTGGGCGTGGATGCGGGCGTGGGGCTGGGCGCTGCGGGCGAGGGGAACGCCTCCGGCGCCATCGGGAGGGCGCATATCGGTTATAATTTCCAGGCCAATCGCCTCGTGGGCGGCGCGGAAGCGGACTTTCTCACCTCCGGCATCAAATCCGGCGGCCTTAACCCGACCTCCTTCCAACAGAACTTCCTGTCCTCCACCCGGGTGAAGGCAGGCTGGGCCTTTGGCGATCTGCTGGCCTACGGAACCGTCGGATGGGCCTATTCCACCTCGAAATTGACGGATCAAACCGGCTCCTCGAACAAGTCGATCAAGGGAACGGCCTATGGAGCGGGCGCGGAATTCGCTTTGACGCGCAACGCCTTCCTGCGGGTGGAATATCTGCGCTACGATTTTGGCGCGCAGACCTATGTGACGCCGCTGAACTCCAGGACCATCAGCACGAACACGAACCTGCTGCGCGCGGGCGCGAGCGTGCATTTTTGAGGCGTCGCCGACGCTCCAACCTGCAGCCCGCGCCGAGGTTGACATCACCACCATCGCTGCGGATGAGGGCGTGCGCGGTTGCTTCTCCATGCCCGCAGGCTTTGGCGAGGCTGACCTTGACGGCAAGCTCTTCATCAAAACGCGCACCCTGCGTCCGCAGACCGTGCGCGACCTGGCGCCCATGCTCCACGCCAGAGGCGCCACGATCATGGATTGCCCGGTGCTGGGCACGGCGCCCGCCGCGCAAGGCGGCCACCACTTCGGGCTGGTGGGCGCCGGTCACGCCATGAAGCTAGCTTTCAATCTGGCCATGGCGAATTTCATCAATATCGTCGGCGCTACCCTCGACATCCGCACCCTGCGCAAGGACATGCAATCGGCTCTGGCGGCGGGCGCCACCATGGGCGCAACAACTGCGGCGCTGACCGTGCTCTCGGTCGCCGTGGCTGCAGGCTGGGGCGACCGCGACATCGCGCCCTCATTCGCAATGAATTGACGCAGAGATTCTACGGCGCGCGCGAACATGAAAAACCCGCTGCGAATGGGGCGGTCGTGTCAAGCGAGGCGATGGACCAGCGAGGGGTCGAGATTACACGTTGCTGGGATCAAGATCGAACAAATGCCCAGTCCAAGCTCCATACAAAAGCAATAATATGCTAAAAGAATGTATTATTCTGAATAAAGAATCATAAAAGCGCAGATTAATACATTCATAAAAAGCATATCCGCTTGCGGGACTCGTGTTTTTATTGTTACCAATTTGTCCTGCGAAACGTGTGGGGACAATAGATCGCGTGGAAGCAACATCAGAAGTTGATCTTAACAAATCCGACGCGCCCGATCCTTCGTCCGCAACGCGGCAGGGGACCGATTATGGCGCATGGATCTTTGTCATCACCGTGGTCCTTTCGTTGATCGCCATCGCCCTCCTGGCGCGCAACATATTCTCGGCGGCGCAGCATCTGGAAAGCGCCAAACGCAACGCCGAGACCGTTGCGCGCGTGCTGGCTGATGTGGGCGTGAAGCGAAAGGCCGGTCAAACGGAAGTCGCGGAGTGCCAGACGCGTGCTGAAGACCCCAGCAAATTGACATGGGGTCCTTGCTGGGACGGGATCGCGAAACTGCCGGAGATCGCCAAGCTTGCGAACGCGATGCAACCCGCAAATCCGATTTTTGGCCCCCCTTGCGACGGTTCTGAGGAAAGCATCGGCCGCATCGCCATCGAAAAGGGCACGCCCTGGTTCTCGGCTGGCAACACCGGCGTGACCTTCGCCGCCAGCGATGGCGAAGATTCCATTTTAACAGAGACCCCCCTGCGCGTGCAGGTCTGCAACCGTTGGGGCGAGGCCGTCAAAGTCCAGGAGATCAAATTTTGACCGAGCCCTCCTCGACACCCCCTAAAGACGCTGCTCTAGATCCTGCGCGCCCGAGCATCGGGCGGCGGATCTATTCGTTTCTGCTCGATCCCGAGGTCAAAGGGAACCTTCAGGGACCGATCGAAAATTTCATCGCCTGTCTGATCCTGCTGAATGTCGGCTTGATGATGCTGGAGACGATCCCGCAGATCCACGAGCCCAACGCGAAACTCTTTCATTTCATCGATACTGTTTCCATTCTCATCTTCACCGTTGAGTATGTCGTCAGGTTCGCGCTGTCACCCTACCAGAGAGATCTGCAGGGCAAACGTTTCCCGCGCCTCGCCTACGCCAGATCACCGTTCGCCATCATCGATCTTCTGTCGATCCTGCCTTTCTATCTCTCAGCCTTCATCGCCCTTGATCTGCGTATCCTGCGCGTTTTGCGCCTGCTGCGACTGCTCAAGCTCTTTCGCGTACTCATTCCCGCGTGGCGTGAATTCCGCGAGCTCAACAAAGGCCGCACCTTCCGTCAACATGTGCACGCCATCGTCTGGCCCTCGCGCTTTGGTGGACAGATCAACAAGTTCTGCGATCTCTTCATCATCTTCTGGGTCCTTGTCTCCGTTATCTCCGTGCTTCTGGAGACCGTTGAATCCGTCCACTACATTCTCGCCATAGAATTTGCGGTTCTCGACTCCCTTGCGGTTGCTATCTTCACCACCGAATATCTCATGCGGATGTATTCGGTCGTTGAGGACCCCAAATTTAAAGCAGCCTATGCGGGACGCGCCCGATATGGCTTCACGCTGGGCGCGATGATCGATTTGCTGGCGGTGTTGCCCTTCTTCCTCGAAGCGCTGCTCCACCATCTCTTCGACCTGCGCTTCCTGCGAATTTTCCGCATGCTGCGCCTCCTGAAGCTCACCCGCTTCAGTGACGCGACGAAGCTGGTCTGGGACGGCGTCAAGCGCGAAGCGGGCACCATCGGCGCTTCCTTCTTCGTGCTGTTGCTCGTCATCATCCTGTGCGGCAGCATCGGCTATCTGCTGGAACATGCGGCCCAGCCCGAGAAGTTCGAGAGCATTCCGGGGGCCATTTACTGGTCGGTCATCACCCTTTCGAGCGTGGGCTATGGCGACATATCGCCAGTGACGCCGCTCGGTCGCTTCATCACCTCGCTGATGGCGCTCCTGGGCATCGCGCTGGTCGCCATTCCCTCGGGCATTCTGTCCGCCGCCTTCACCGACCAGCTGCGCATCGAGCGCGAGAACATGGGCGTCAAGATCGCGGAGATGATGGAGGATCACCATCTCGACGCTGGCGAAAAGGCGTTCCTGGACGAGGAAGCGCGGCGCCTGCACATCAGCGTCGCCGGGCTTCAGTCGATGATCCAGTTGGCGCAGCGCAATCGCCTGATGGACAAGGACCTCAGGTCCGAGTTCAACCTCAATGTCGCCAGTCAGAACGGAGAACTCGCCTTTGAGCAGTTCCGCAGTCTGGTCAGTCAGATGAAGCAGATCGTCTTCATCTCCGACGACAAACTCGGGGATATCATCCTTGCGGAGGGCGAAGTCTCCACGCTCGAAAAGAGCATCTACGACCAAATCACCGCTCAAAAGGCTGGCGCCATATCCGCCTGACGCGCCGACGCTGACTTGAGTGATGAAAGAAAAGGGCCTCGGCAAGCGTCTTGCGAGGCCCTTTTTCATTGGAAGTATTTGCGCGCCCGCTGCTTCGACGCCGTCGAGGCCCCCAGCGCCCGATTGACCGCGCCAGCAAGGGCCTCCGCGCTGACAGGATCGATCTCCAGATTATTGGCGGCGGCCTCCTTGCGGAAATCAGGATCGCTCAGCAT
>CAMDOY010000181.1 GCA_945903655.1 Rhizobium sp. Q54
TGCACCGTTTGATCTTGGACGCTTAAACTTTGACCGCATTATAGAGCTCCTCCCGCACATTCGCATTGAAATCGTCTGACGTCCCGTCGAAGAAGATACGGCCATGTTTAAGCGCTACAATTTGGTCAGCATAACGAACCGCCAAGTCAACCTGGTGCAGGCTGCAAAGGACAGAAAAACCGGATTCACGCGCCGCTCGCTGAAGAATCTGGAGAACATTCTCGGAAGATTCCGGGTCTAGGCTCGATATCGGCTCATCGGCCAGGATCAATTCACCCTGCTGGGCGAAGGCTCGGGCGATAGCCACGCGCTGCTGCTGGCCCCCGGAAAGTGTTTGAGCTTTCTGATAGGCTTGCTCGAGCAAGCCAACACTATCCAGGCAGGCCAAGGCGAGTTGACGGTCGGATTTCGAGAAGCGCCGCAGCAACGCTCGCAGGGTCGAAGTATAGCCGAGTCTGGCCGCAAGCACGTTATCCAAGGCGCTGAGGCGCTTCACAAGGTTGAACTGCTGGAAGATGAACCCTACTTGGCGGCGAAACTCATTTAGTGCGCCAGCGTCAAGACCCGTTATCGTGGTGTTGTTGATGCTGATATGACCGCTGTCAGGCTCGATTAGGCGGGTGAGACAGCGGAACAATGTGGACTTTCCGCCGCCGCTCGGCCCCAGAAGCACCACGAACTTTCCTCTCGGGATCGAAAAGGACACGTCGTCGAGGACCGCGCGGGTATTAAATGACTTGCAGAGATTCCGAACGGTGATGACGTCGGTCTGCCCAGCATCGAATGGTTGGCAACGGGTCGGATCGATCGGTGTTAAGCTACTCAAGGTATTTCTCCTCAACTGAGCCGTATCGGAACGCCATGACCAGCGCTGCTGGCCGCGTCGGGATTCAGAATCTTGTTTCGCACCCAGGAGCTCAGACTATCTATGGCGACAACCATAATCAGGATGACGCTGAGAACGGTCAGCATCTTTGGAAAATCGAGCAGGTCGATGGAGTCCTTCAGCGTCTGCCCGATTCCGCCCGCGCCGACGATACCGAGTACCGTCGAGGCTCGGACATTGAACTCCCAAATATACAACGTAGTCGCGATGATGTTCGGCCAGATATCGGGAAGCAGCGCATAACGAAAGGTCTTCACGGGGCCCGCGCCCGTGAGCTGGACGGCCTCTACCGGGCCAGGGTCTGCGGGCTCGATTACCTCAGTGAGCAACTTACCTAGGGCACCGACCATATTGAACGTGATCGCAAGCACGCCGGTGAATGGGCCGAACCCCACTGCCGCAACGAAGATCAAAGCGAATACTAGGATTTCCGTCCCTCGCAGAACGGAGAACAGGCCCCGAACTAGGCGGTAGATCAGCATATTTGGAGTGGTGTTGCGTGCGGCGAACGGCACTAACGGCAAGCAGATCACAAGAGCGAATATCGTCCCCACTGTTGCCATCGCTAGGGTCTGGAATGCATCGCGCAGGACTCGGTTGATGTCGCGCAGGTCGGGAGGAAACATCTGCACGAACCAGTTCGCGATCTTGGGTAGACCGGTGACCAGTTTGGAAATGTCAATCCGCACCACCGAGAAACAGGTGGCTAAGAACACCGCTACGCAGATAAAGATCAGGACGTTCCGAATGCTGCGCCAGCAAAATACGCGAACCCTAGGCTCCATGAAGCGTTTTTCTGACAAGCCCGAGATCAACATAGATCCTCCACCACAATCACGCAACTCATGCTCCAGCGCGGTAAGACCGCTCGCCTCGCAATGAATTCACCTGTTAATTTTGTGCGACCGACGGGCGCTGAAAACAAACACTCGCCGCCGGTCGCATAGGAATACGGACAGGGCGCCAGAACGCCCTCGCCCAACTGGCTCAGATCAGGTGCGCAGCTTGCCGGTTAAGCGTCCGGCTTCCTCGATGATCGCGTAGTCCTTGTGGCTCGCGGGAACAAAACCATTGTACCCGCTGCCCATGAGCAACTGCGCCTTCTCCTCCGAAAGTCCGATCAGGATCGACAAGAGTTTCTTTTTCAGCTCCGGATCGAAATTCTTCGGCACGCAGATCGCGTCGTTCGGAAGCTGGTCGGAAGTCCAATAGACATTGACCTTTTTGGGGTCCATTTCGCCAGCTTCGATCATGCCGTAGCGACCGCGATCCATGTTGGAACCGAGGTCGATCAGACCCTGCTGAATCATCGAAACGTTGCTTCCGAAAGTTGCGCCCTCGCGCAACTCGAAGAAGTCACGCGGGTCAATGCCGTTTTTTACGAAGAAGGCGTATGGGATGAGCCAACCGGACGTATTACCCTGATCGCTCAGTGACAGCTTCATGCCCTTTGCGTCTTTCGGGAACTCCTTGATCGAAAGACCCGGCCGCCCTTCGATGATCGCGTGGTAAAAAGGCTTGCCGCGATATTTTGCAGTCGCGAGCACTTCCGTGCCGCTCTGGTGATAAGCCAGCACGTAACCCCACGGTCCGAGCCAGCCAACATCGACGTGACCATTTGTCATGGCGACCGAGATTGCAGACCAGCTTTCGGGCGACACCAGTTCGTAGGTAGCCCCCATCTCGTCAGCGATGAATTTGAAAACGGGCTCGAATTCTTTGATAGTGATAGCGGGGGTTGGACGGACCGGGGCGATAGCAAACCGCAGATGCAGTTTGCCATTGCGCCTTTCCTGACCCTGAGCCGCGCCGGCGGCAAGGCCGAGCGACGCTGCGGGAACGGAGGTGGCGGCAAGCAGCCCGAAGCGACGACGTGTTAGCATGAATGTCTCCATAGATATTCTGTTCGAGGCCCCGGCCGCACGCCGTGCCCTGTACTCGCAGCGCTATTGCTTTCCGCGACGGCTGCACAACTCACATTTTTTTATGAAACTTTTATAACATTGGTATTTCGAAATTATGAAATTCGCCTAAAAATCCGAAAAGTTGGCAAAAAGAGCGATAAACTATTGAATTTTGCGATTGGTATATACTATCAATCTTGAAATTAGGTTGTATTTAGTAATTTAGCGTGATTTAGTTGTACTTGGGGTTCGTATCCCCGGCTTGGGTTTGTTCAAGAGCAGATTTTCTGTAATGCCACCGCTGGCGCGTAAACAACCAATCAGGCCGACCTGTGGAGCGCTTGCAAAGTTAATCGGTCAACGAGGGACTGAGGCCCAGATGCTAGTTTTAAGTCAAGTTCAGACGTTTCTTGCGATCATAGATGAAGGAAGCATCCAGTCTGCAGCGATCCACTTGTCGTGCTCGCAGCCCACCGTCTCGCAACAACTGCGAAAGCTTGAGGAGTTTTTCGGCGTTTCGCTAATCGTGCGCAACAGAGGCCACTCAGCTCCGACTCGAGAGGGCGAACTCTTCTTGCCGCATGCGCGATCATTGCTTGCTACCGCTGAGCGAGCCCGTGAGTTGATTGAGGGACGCCGTCTCGTCGTCGCGGCAAGCGGAAATGTCGGCGTATTTGTCGCGCCTCGCTTGATTGCTGGTTTCGAGAGGCAATTGGGCCGAGATGGAGCCGTCGATCTTCAAATCGGCACCAATCGACGCGCGATCGATACGCTCTTATCTGGTGAAGCCGATGTGATCATGACCGAATGGGTCGAAGATCATGCTTCCGTGGAGTGGCAGCGCTGGCGTCGAGAAAAGCTTGTCGTAATCGTGGCACCAGATCATCCTCTGGCCCAACGCGGCTGTATTCGCAAGAAAGAGCTGTTGGAGTATCCGATGATGGGCGGCGAGCCTGGAACTGGAACCGGGCACCTCCTTAAAATTCTATTTGGCAAGGATGTCAAAAAACTACGGATGGAGCGCCAGCTTGGCAGCACAGCTGCAGTAAAGGAAGCGGTTAAGGCAAACCTTGGCGTGTCGATTGTGCTTGCTTGTTCGGTTGCTGAAGACGTTGCCTTTGGCTCTCTTGTCGCGATCGACATAGAGGAGGCGGACATATTCAAAAATTTCTACTTGGGGGTTTCCGGAGAAAGTCCTGAAACATCCTTGTCTCGTAAATTTGCCCGGTTTTGCAGCGCTGCAGGCACGACATCCGATGCGTGATGCAGATCACCAACTGGGCAGGAAGGGCTTTGTCGTGGTCGGAAAGGTATTGTTTACCTCATCCTCCCGCTTCTGCCGAGCGCCGCATGCCAGCGGCGTTTTAGCCACCAGTCTATAACCAGTCGTGCAAACCATTCCGCTAATTCCTGAGGAAGCTAGACCGATGACACGAAAGACACTGATCACAAACTGGGTGCATCCCGAAGTCGTTGATTTGCTGAGGGTCCGTGGAGACGTCGAGGTCAATCTTTCACGGCAGCCATGGCCAAGGGAGACCATAGTATCGCGGTTACAGAATGCGGATGCCATGATCGCGTTCATGACGGACCATATCGACGATGAATTTCTTGAACAGTGTCCGCACCTGCGGGTTGTCGCCTGTGCCCTCAAGGGGGCCGACAATTTCGATCTCGCCGCCTGTCGACGTCGGGGGGTCGCTGTGAGTATCGTCCCAGACCTGTTGACTGCCCCGACGGCTGAACTGACCGTGGGGCTCATGATAGCTCTTGGCCGGAACCTGCTTGCGGGCGACCGGTTGATCCGGGAACAATCATTTGCGGGGTGGCGCCCAATACTTTACGGAACTGGCCTTGACGGAGCAGCAGTAGGAATCGTCGGAATGGGCTCTGTTGGGCAGGCGATCGCACACCGGCTGCGCGCCTTTCGCTCCAGGTTGGCCTATCATGATACGCGACCACTTTCGCCTTCCAAGGAAGACGCGTTTGGTATCATACGGCGTGATCTCGCAAAGTTACTCGCTGAGAGTGACTACGTTGTGTTGGCTCTACCCATCGCTGCAAATTCAATTCATCTGATCAATGCTGAAGTCTTAGCTGGAATGAAGCCTGGCGCTTTCCTGATCAACCCGGCGCGGGGTTCCCTGGTTGATGAAGTTGCAGTTGCCAATTCTCTCGAGTCGGGTCACCTTGGCGGGTATGCTGCCGACGTGTTCGAATTCGAAGACTGGGCACGACCGGACCGTCCGACTTGCATCGAGCCACGGCTGCTGGCGCATCCTGGCACTGTCATGACGCCCCATCTAGGCTCTGCCGTAGCTGCCGTTCGGCGCGACATTGCCCTAGCCGCAGCAAGAGACGTCCTGCGTTTTCTGGATGGCGAAGCACTGACGGGGGGGATCGTCGATCCCCGCGTGGCCTAGCACGACGACCTCATGATCGTCATGCTACTTGGCTTAGAGCGGTGTGCTGTCGCCGATTTCGACGGGAGCTCGCTCGACTCGGCCGCAAAGACTTATACCAACGGCTACTCGCTCCAACCCACATGCGCCCAATCGCATGCTGGTGACCGGCGCTCAACCAATCGGCATCAAGGGAGAAATCATCGAGTGGCGGAGCCAGTCACGTCAGCCATTGGTCCTCACACATACGATTCAACTGATCATGCAGAAATTGATGATGTCGAAAGAAGCCCACCTGAATATCAACGCTGTCATCAACAGCCTGGAAGCGCTTCGGGTTCTGGTTCAGGAAAACCAATGCGCGACCATACTCCCCTATTCCTTATGCCGCAGGGAATATCTAATGGGTCTTTTCAAGATTTACCGCATTCTCGATGACAGCATGAAACGGAAGCTGATCATCGCGACGGCCAGGTCCCGCCAAAAGCCCCCCGCAGTCAAGCTTGTGTCTCAGCTCTGTTCCAACATTTTTTCGGACATGGATTCGCAAGGCATGTTTAAGATCACTTGACAGTCATCGGTTCCAGAGAATTCAGGTCTCGAAACAGCTGTTTTTGGTCCTGGGGCACTCAAACACCCTCCCCATCTGCTCCGTCCACGGTAGATAGGTAGCTTCGACCATCTGTAAAAGCGTGGCCGACGGCGGCTCGCGCCACAGCAGCAGCCGCTCCAGCACGTCCGGCGACAGGTACGCCAGTCGCATGATAGGTCCCACGAACTGGGTTGATACGTGCTCGGCATGAGCAATATCTTGGATGGTCGCGGCTTCACCGGTCTCAAGCTTTCTTCGCCACGACCAGGCCCGCCCGAGCGCGCGCAGGATGTGGGGGGACTGAACGCGAGCCTGAAAATGGGGATCGACGTCGGGCGCCAAGATCTTGGGCCGACCGTTCTTCCGCCTGAAGGCAATCGGGATGAAGACTTGGATTGTATCGCTTTCCTTGCTCAAGCGGCGGCCTCGTGAGTTTTCGGTGCGGTCAGATCGCGCACGAGGCTCCCTACCCCATGATGACGCAGATCGACGGCGATCCCGGCTGAGCCAACCGTGACTCTGCTGACAAGCAGGCGGGTGATCCGGGCCTGCTCCGCCGGAAAGAGCGACGCCCAGAGGTCATCAAAACGCGTGAGGGCCTCAACAATGGCCCTCTCGTCAATGCAGGTCCCCTCCCCTTTGAATGTCTGTACAACGCGCGCCGCAACTTCCGGGGTTGCGATCATCCGGCGCATTTCAGCAATCACGACGCCGTCCACCATTGCAGCGGACAAGCGGGTTGGACCGGAGCCCGGCGCTGTTATCCGGTTCTGGATGGCGTCCATCGAGACATAATAATGGTAGAGGCGGTCACCCTTCCGGGTGTAGGTCGGTGTCATCGCTGAGCCCGAGTTCGAAAATATCAGACCCTTCAGCAGGGCCTCTGACGTGCTGCGGTTTTCAGCCCGCCGCTCGCGGGGACTTCTCTGCAGCATCGTATGGAGACCGTCCCAGAGTTCCTTGCTGATAATAGCGGTGTGTTCACCGGGATAGGCAGTGCCCTTATGGACGGCTTCCCCGATGTAGACCCGGTTGTTGATGACTTTGTAGATGAAGCCCTTGTCGATCCGGCGACCGCGCTTGTTGGTGACGCCTTCGGCTTGTAACGCCCGCGCCAACTTTGACGCTGATCCAAGCGAGAGGAAGCGCTCGAAGATCATCCGGACCTTGTCGGCTTCCGGCTCATTGATGACGAGTTTTCGGTCCTTGACGTCGTAGCCTATGGGAACAAAGCCGCCCATCCACATTCCGCGCTTGCGGGAGGCCGCGAACTTGTCACGGATGCGCTCGCCGATTACCTCACGCTCGAACTGGGCAAAGCTAAGCAGGATGTTCAGCGTGAGGCGGCCCATGGACGTCGTGGTGTTGAAGGACTGGGTGACCGAGACGAAGGTAACGTTGTTCCGGTCAAG
>CAMDOY010000182.1 GCA_945903655.1 Rhizobium sp. Q54
TATCAAATTCCGCTGCCCGCCGTTGTGGTGGTAACCCCCGCTGCCGCCGCCGTGACCGCTCCAATACAGCGGCAACTAGCGATGGAAGTGGCAGCGGACGGAAATGTCTGGCGCGCCATCAGACGTTCATTCACAGAACATCTTGAGCATAGAAACAAGCACTGTTGAGATGAGCTGACCGATCCATAAATTTCGATAATTCAACTGACTTAAGGTAACGTGCTTCGCCATCCAGCGGCTGAGTTGACGAACCTCTCCCCTCTGAGTTGATTTTTTGACACTCAATTGATGCCTTCAAGTTATCGAAGGGCAATTATTTTGCTCTTTGTCATAAAATTAGGCAGCGCCCATCCGTTAGTTGTTTATGAATTGCTACAGGAGGGCATATTGATGCTCGACATCAAATCTGAGCTTGGGACCAAGCTTCCCCAAAAAGCTAATACTGAAAACGCACCACGTCTCCAACAGGCTCAGGTAGCGGAGAAGACCGCTGTCAAGACAGGAGTGATGGTCACTTTGACAGCCGAGACTTTGATAATGAGCCGTGAATTACAGGCCATTCAAAGCGATCCTGCCTTGGAGCCACAAGCCCGCGCTGAAGCTTCCGATAAGCTTCGACGGCTGGCTCTGAAGATTTATGGTGGTGGCTAATCTCAAGGCTGCTTGATGCCGTCAGGATCTTTCACCCAACGACGGACCAGCACGGTGAAAGCTGGATCTCCAATACGGTGAAAACGCACGTTCTAAGAACGAAATTGTCAATCATCAATATCTCATCGGAGGGGTGTCCGACGGGTTGTCTTTGCAGATCGTCTTTGTCGCCAAGCCTTGTCCTTGGTTGCGAGTTCTTCTGCATTGTCGGTAAATAAGGAGAGAGCTTCGTAACGTAACGCCACGCCAAGTTCGCCAATAAAATGACTGACCAACCCTCGCACTCCTTCTTGGGCAGCGCTTTCAATCGGAAATGAGTGCCATTCATTTTGTCGCAGGTCGAAATCTCTAACCAGTTGGTTCTCTAATTCGGTGATACTTTCAAGGAAAATGCCGTATTTCGCTCTTGCAACATCAAGCGGCGGCTGGTCGTTCTGATCGCCTGCTGTAATAAGTTGCTCACGGAAGACATTCAGAAATGCGGTTTTGAGTGAAGGGAGCCGAATATCCGCATAAGTTTTAATAACGGAGAGCATTTGGCTCCCAGCTTCTTCGCCTAGGGTATAAAGCGTTATAGCTGTGGTTTTCTTGTCCATAGCACGCTGCACCTCGATCAACCTAAATGTTAATCCCCTGATTTAATTATGTCAAAAAAAGTATTTCGGACGGAGATAAATTGACTATTGTTGGAGTTCGGATTTACCTGGTGGGCGCAAAGCTGCCAGATAGTCGCGCCTTGTATCAACACGGTTTTGGGAGATTGAGAACCGCTTGAATGCGGTTTCATACCAAGCGTCGTCCGTGGATTTCGTTTTAATTTTGAGCTTTTCTTTGGGGCTTGGCGTATTCGCCTTTATTGGTGCTGATTTTAGCGTCACGACGTTTTTCTTGGCAGTCACGATACTCACTCCCCCGAACCATCATTCCTTTTTTCCCACGGCGATAATCGATTGGCAAGTGCGTGAACAAGCGTATTATTTCGGTTTATCAATGGGCTATTTCGCAGCAACATAAGCTTCTAGCTCACTGCGGGTACGTGACGCCCTCGCAGTCTGAGCACACTTAGATCAAGGCAGGTTTTGTAACCGATATCCAGATTTTGGATGCGGATTTGATCAAAGCCATCACAAGCTTGGGTGTGTGGTAACCGACATAAGAGGGTTTCAACAGGGGAGAACGACGCCCCAACAGTGGTTACTGCCGAGGCGACTATGAGTTCGAAATAGAACTCTCAACTAAGCCGCCTTCTTCGCCCCAGACACCCCACGCCCACAAACAGCGCCGCTAGCAGCCTCCAGAGCACCATCAAGCTCACCAGCCTTAGCAGCGGCTATTAAGGTCGTCAGAACAGCCTCCAGCCGCCCTAGAGCCCCAACGACGATCCCTGGCTTGCCTTTTTCGACCTCAAGGGTCTTCAAGCCATTCTTTAGCACAAGCACGATACTGCCAGCTCCATCAGCCTTCCACCAAGGCTTCACCCGCCTGTGCCGATCCACGGGCTGCTTGATACCGTCAGGATCTTTCACCCAGCGGCGGACCAAAACAGTGAAGGATGGATCGCTAGCCAGCTTCTGTTGCTCTTCGAGGCGGTCGATCAGCCGTTGACGGCGAACCAGCTTTGGATTTCGAGCAATCTGCTGGGGAGCGACAGTGAAAGTCAGGGACTTCAGGTGTGCCATTGTGCTGTCTCCTATCGAATGGACAGCCAATCCAGATAAACACATTATTGAAAAAAGTAAAGGAGTATTTTCCTCGTGAGATCGAAAGCCTGATCCAAGTCGGTTGGATTGGTGAGGAGCAGATTTCGATCAGAACCCAGAAAAGTGCCAGTAGCGAAAAAAAACCCGCCCGTTTTTCCCGAGCGGGGCTGGGCAGGGTTCGAAGGCGGGAGGATTGCTTCGAAATCGAATCGCCTAGCCCTACCAACGTAGCCGATAGAGACAATGTGTCAATTGAAGTAGACAATTATTGAACACGCCGCACGCCATATGTAAATCGAACTTTACGACCAACGGATGATTTTGGCGCAGCCTATGGGTAACTGCTGATTTTTACGTCGTAAAAAACGTAAATTGCGCGCCTATTGTAAAGATTAAGATGATCATTTCTGACAGTAAACGGACTGTCGATAAGCTTATCGAAAAGGGAGGCGATCTTGGTCTGTGATTTAGGACCCAACCAATTTCGATCAGAACCCAAAGAAATATCCGTTGCCCAGAGCCACGGCGACCCCAACTAGCGCTAAGCACAATGCTGCTTGGGTGAAAACCATTAGCTTATCGACCCACGGCTTTCGTTTATGGGCTGTGATGCTGTCATCAGCTTTCGAGAGCTGGAAGCCTTCGTAGACCAGATAGACGAACAACACGCCAAGAAAGCCGTTAGCGACCAAAGCGGCTATTAGAGTTGTTTGCCCGAACTCCATCACGAATTTCCATTTTCACGTATCGCTATCAGCATCCGACCCAATCAGGTTCTGGGCAAGTAGTTATAGCTGGCGCTTGATATTGATGGATAGCGAGCCGTTTTTTTGAACGATAGTGGGAGGCTGACACCTAGCCGACGGGAGCTTCAAAATCTGACTGGAAGCGGATTTCGGACCCGACTTGGAGTTTATAACGGTTTATAACTTTTTGAGCCCCGCCGTAGGGGTCCAAAAAAGCTATAAACTGTAAGGTAAGTCGTTGATTTCGATGGTGGGCGCACTAGGGCTCGAACCTAGGACCCGCTGATTAAGAGTCAGCTGCTCTACCAACTGAGCTATGCGCCCATCGAAATCGCCAGCGGTCAAGCACCGCGAGCGAGCGGGGTGTAGCAAAGGTCCCCCCCTATGTCCAGCGCCTTGCGAAAGATAATGCGTTTAAGCCCTGCGATGATAGCGCCGCCAAGACAGCCTAGCGCAGCAACCCATGCCAACAGGCGCGCAATCGCATTGTGGAGAACCCTGCGCAGCAGGGTCCTGGCGCCAGCCACAGGCCAAGATCCTGCGGGCCAGATCTGCGTCTCAACTCTGCGGTGCGGGCTTACGTGGCTTGGGCGGCGCGCGCGTTGCCACTGGCGGGGGAGGAACAGGCCTCAGGGTGACCGACACCGGATTGGGCACATGCTCCAGGGTCGCGCCTGTATAGGCGTCGGCGCCCATGCCGATGATTCCGCCAATCAGCACATTGCCCGCAAAACCCGCTGCGCCATTTCCCGCGATCTGGGTCTTCACCGGCACCTGCTCTTCAATGAAGCCAGGCTTCGAAATGATGACGGTGAATTCATCCTTGCGAGACACCTGCAGGGTGCAGGGGGTGATGCAGGTTGGCCCCATGGAGGTGCGCACATCCGCACCTGACGGATCGGACACGATCTGCAGCTGATCCGTTGTGCCCCGGGTGATGGTCGCGCAGCCTGAGAGGGCGAGACCGGCGACGACGCTTACAAAAACTCTGATCATGCAATCCATCCTTGAGACGAGATCACATGAGCTTAACAATTTAATGGCCATGCGCCACAAAAAAACAGCGGACCTTTCGGCCCGCTGCTCAAAACCTCGAAAATCCGCAGGATCAGGCGCTCGCGCCGCCCGTCATGGCCTCGGGCTTGGTCTTCAGGCGCTTCACCATCAGCTTGTTCAGCGCGGCGATATAGGCGCGCGCCGAGGCCACCATGGTGTCGGGGTCGGCGCCTTTGGCGGTGACGGACTTCCCGGCCTCGCTGAGGCGCACGGAGACCTCCGCCTGCGCGTCGGTGCCCTGGGTCACCGCATGCACCTGGTAGAGTTCCAGGGTGGCCGTGTGGGGCACCAGCGCATGGATGGCGTTGAAGATGGCGTCCACCGGACCATTGCCCACCGCCTGCTTGGTGATGTGTTCGCCCTCGATGTCGAGGGTGAGCGTCGCCACCTGCGGGCCCATGGTGCCCGCGATCACGGTCAAGGCCTCGACCTTGATGCGCTCGCCCGCGTGGCCGATCTCGTCATCGACGAGGGCCTCGATATCCTCGTCGTAGATGATCTTCTTGCGGTCGGCGAGGTCCTTGAAGCGGTTGAAGGCGTCCTGCAGGGCGTTTTCGCCGAGCTCATAGCCCATCTCCTTCAGCTTGGAGCGGAAGGCGTTGCGGCCGGAGTGCTTGCCCATGACGAGCGAGGTCTTGGACACGCCGACGCTCTCGGGGGTCATGATCTCGTAGGTCTGGGCGTTCTTGAGCATGCCGTCCTGATGGATGCCGCTCTCATGGGCGAAGGCGTTCCGGCCCACGATGGCCTTGTTGTACTGTACGGGGAACGAGGTCACCGCCGACACGAGCTTGGAGGCGCGGGTCAGCATGCCCGTCTCGATGTTGTTCATGTAGGGCAGCACGTCGGAGCGGGTGCGCAGGGCCATCACCACCTCTTCGAGGGCCGCATTGCCCGCGCGCTCGCCAATGCCATTGATGGTGCATTCGATCTGCCGGGCGCCGCCGTTCAGGCCCGCGAGGGTGTTGGCGACGGCCAGGCCCAGGTCATTGTGGCAATGGACCGAGAAGATCGCCTTGTCGGAGTTCGGCACGCGCTCGCGCACGGTGCGGAAGATGCGCTCATATTCCTCCGGCACCGTGTAGCCCACGGTGTCCGGGATGTTGATGGTCGTGGCCCCCGCCTTGATGGCCAGCTCCACGGCGCGGCAGAGGAAGTCGATCTCCGTGCGGGTGCCATCCTCCGCCGACCACTCCACGTCTTCGACGAGGTTGCGGGCGCGGGTGCACTGGGCGGTGATCATGGCGAGCACCTCCTCCGGGTCCTTCTGCAACTTGTATTTCATGTGCAGGGGGGAGGTGGAGATGAAGGTGTGGATGCGCGGGCGCACCGCATGACGCACGGCCTCGCCGCAGCGGTCGATGTCCTTGATGGCGGCGCGGGCGAGCCCGGCCACGCTGGCGCGCTTCACCCGCTTGGCGATGGCGGACACCGCCTCGAAATCGCCATCGGAGGCGATGGGGAAGCCCGCTTCGATCACATCCACGCCCATGGCGTCGAGGAGGTCGGCGACCTCCAGCTTCTCCTCGAAGGTCATGGTGGCGCCGGGCGACTGTTCGCCATCGCGCAGGGTGGTGTCGAAGATGATGACGCGGTTGGAGTTGCTGCCGGTCGCGGTGGGGTTGGATGGGTTCGTCATGGCTGGTCCTGAATGTCGTCCCGGCTCATGGCTCGGGAAATCGGGGTGTTCGTCTGCGCCTTCGATCCCCTGAGCGCCCAGGCAATGCCCGGCCGGCCCTCAGGGGCGGATAAGCAGCAGCAGAAGGCCCGAAAGCGGCGAGGACAGCGCAACAGTCCGCGAGGCGTCAACGCCTGCGTTCGAACCGTTCATCTGGGTGGCCAAAAGCGCCACGGCGTCCTCATTCCTGATCATCCCTTACTGGGATGCCCACACTATAGCCGAGAAGGACGGCATCTGACAAGCTGCCCCCTACTCCGCCGTAACCCCCGCCGCCCGGATCAGCTTGCCCCAATGCTCTGCCTCGGCGCGGGCGAAGGCCTCGGCCTCGCTGGGGGTCAGGGTGGACATGGCGCCGCCGGATTTGGCGAAGACCTCGATCACCGTGGGATCGGCGCGCACCTTGGTCATCTCGGCCCGCAGGCGCTCCAGCACGGGCTGGGGCGTGGCGCGCGGCGCGAAGAGGCCGAACCAACTGTCCATGTCCATATCGGCCACGCCGGTCTCCTTGACGCTCGGCAGGTCGGGCGTGGGGCCATAGCGCTTGGCGGTGGAGACGGCGAAGGCCTTCACCTTCTCGCCCTTCACCTGCGGCAGGGCGGTGGAGGAATTGTCGAAGAAGAGGTCCATGCGCCCGCCCAGCAGATCCTGGTAGACGGGCTGGGCGCCGCTATAGGGCACATGCACCATGTCGATCTTCGCCAGATGGGCCAGCACGGCTGAGGCCAGATGCTGCCCCGTGCCCCGTCCAGCCGAGGCGTAGTTCAGCTTGCCGGGGTTGGCGCGGGCGAAGTCGATGACCTCCTTGAGGCTGTTCTGGGGCAGGTCCTTGCGGGCGATGAGCATATAGGGCCAGCTGACCACCATGGACACCGGCGTGAAATCGCGCACGGGGTCATAGGAGAGCTTGGGGTAGAGGCCCACGTTGAAGGCCATGTTGGAGACGCCGCCCAGCAGCAGGGTATGGCCGTCGGGCGCAGCCTTGGAGGCGAGGTCCGTGCCCACCAGCGTGCCGGCGCCCGGGCGATTCTCGACAATCACCGGCTGGCCCAGCAGGGTTTGCAACCGATCAGCCACGATGCGCGCCACCGTGTCGAATCCGCCCCCGGGGGGCTGGGGCACGATGATCTTGACCGGGCGGTCAGGAAAATTTTGCGCGCCCGCCGGAAGCGGCAAGCCGAGGGCTCCGCCCATCAAAAGAGCGGCGAAGGCGCTGCGCCATATGGAAACCATTGAATTTCTCCCTCGAAGTCGCCGCACACTGGTCCAGAGCGCGCCGCTTGGCAAGCGCGGGAGGGGGGACTAGCGGAATCTTGTGCGTGGAGTAAAACCCC
>CAMDOY010000183.1 GCA_945903655.1 Rhizobium sp. Q54
CTTCGCCCGGGCCTCCAGGCGGAAATCCACGAGGCGGGGGCATAAAGCGCAATCGCGCCCGGGACTGTCTGTCACGGGCGCGAGGGATGTTGCGGCTTTGGAGGCGCGGGGCAGGGGTCAGTGATCACCGTCGTCGCCCACGGGAGCGGTCTGCGGCGCGCCAGCGGCGGGGGCGCTCGCGTTGGGACGACGCTCCACGAAGCGGGGACGCTCGGTGCGCTCGACGGGATCGCGACCGATCTTGTTGACCAGCTGCACGAGATCGATGAACTCGTCCGCCTGACGGCGAAGCTCGTCGGCGACCATCGGGGGCTGGGTGGTGATGGTGGAGACCACCGACACGCGCACGCCCTTGCGCTGGACAGCCTCCACAAGGGAGCGGAAGTCGCCGTCGCCGGAGAACAGCACGAGCTGGTCGAGATGCTCGGCCATTTCCATGGCGTCCACCGCCAGCTCGATGTCCATGTTGCCCTTCACCTTGCGGCGACCGAGCGAATCCACGAACTCCTTCGTCGGTTTCGTGACTACGGCGTAGCCGTTATAGTCGAGCCAATCGATGAGGGGGCGGATGGAGGAATATTCCTGATCCTCGACCAGGGCGGTGTAATAGAAGGCCCGGACCAGCCGTCCGCGGGATTGAAATTCCTTGAGGAGCCGCTTGTAGTCGATGTCGAAGCCCAGGGACTTCGCGGTCGCGTAAAGGTTCGCGCCGTCAATGAACAATGCGATACGTTCTTGGTCAGCCATAATCTTGGTCTCTACCGGGGGTCCGAAAAAATAAATGAATTCCTTGGATCTAGCTTACGCTGCGCCGCGACCCGCTGAATCGACGCTATCCTGAAATGGAACCCATGAGACTATGCCGGAGTTCCCGCGCTTCACCCAGAACTTGCGAACAGGACGAAAAACGAGAGGCCGTTAACGATGACCACATTCATCGTTTACGGGGGTTGGAGTCAAGGCTAATCGTGAGCCGAGAAGGGCTCATTAAAGAAATTTGGCGCCGACGCTGCAATGGCGCAACTAGACCATAACTATTTTCATGGCCTGGTCAAGGGTTGCATTCTCCCCCCAAGGGGTGTATCCGCGACAATTCCCGGATCGCTCCCCCCTCAACAGGATCGCCGCCCATGGCCCGCGTCACCGTCGAAGACTGCGTCGATAAAGTCGAGAACCGTTTTGAGCTCGTGCTCGTGGCCAGCCACCGTGCGCGTCTGTTGTCGTCGGGCTCGCAGATCACCATTGACCGCGACAACGACAAGAACCCCGTCGTCGCCCTGCGGGAAATCGCCGACTCCACCCTGCAGCCCGATGATTTGATGGAAGATCTCATCCACTCCCTGCAGAAGAACGTCGAGGTTGACGAGCCGGAGGCCGAAGCCGTCCCCGCCCTGTCCTCCGTCAGCGAAGCCCTTGGCGAGCCCGGCTCCGATGTGCAGTTCGACCGCATGACGGAAGAGGATCTGCTGCGCGGCCTTGAAGGCCTCGTGCCCCCCGCCGAGACGGACGACGAGGGCGAGTAAGGGCCTTTCGCCGCGAAACGCGCTTTGGGCTTGTTTCGCGGGCGCTCTCCATAGATAGTCGTCGGGCCGGTCTTCGCGCCGGCCCTTTTCTATTTGCAGCAAGGCCCCTGGCCACGGAGATCGATCCTGCGATGATGCGTCAGTACGATCTGGTTGACCGCGTACGGCGCTACAATCCGAACGCCGATGAAGATCTGCTGAACCGCGCCTATGTCTACGCCATGAAGGCTCATGGCGCGCAAAAGCGGGCGTCCGGCGATCCCTATTTTTCCCATCCCCTTGAAGTCGCGGCCATCCTGACCGACCTCAGGCTTGATGACGCCACCATCGTGGCGGCGGTTCTGCACGACACCATTGAGGACACAGCCTCCACCAAGGAGGAGATCGAGCATCTCTTCGGGGCGGAGATCGCCGGGCTCGTCGATGGACTGACCAAGCTCAAGAAGCTGGATCTCGTCTCCAAGCGCGCCGAACAAGCCGAAAATTTCCGCAAGCTGCTGCTGGCCATCGCCGAGGACGTGCGGGTTCTCCTGGTCAAGCTGGCGGACCGCCTCCACAATATGCGCACCCTCCATTTCGTGCCCCCTGAAAAGCGGGCGCGGGTGGCGCAGGAGACCCTGGACATCTACGCTCCCCTCGCCGGGCGCATGGGCATGCAGCACATGCGCGACGAGCTGGAGGACTTGGCCTTCAAGACCCTCATGCCCGAGGCGGACGCCATGATCGATGCGCGGCTGGCGGATCTGAAGGCGAACAATGGCAAGCTCATCGGCGATATCGAGCGCGAACTGACCGAGCAACTGGCCAAGCGCGGCATCGTGGCGGAGGTGAAGGGCAGGCAGAAGGCGCCCTATTCGGTGTTCCGCAAGATGGAGCACAAATCCATCGCCTTCGAGCAGCTCTCCGACATCTTCGGCTTCCGGATCGTGGTGGACGAGGTCGAGGATTGCTATCGGGCGCTCGGCGTCGTCCATACCAAATGGCCGACCGTCCCAGGCCGGTTCAAGGACTATATCTCCACGCCCAAGCAGAACGATTATCGCTCCATTCACACCACCGTGGTGGGGCCGGGGCGCCAGCGCGTCGAGCTGCAGGTGCGCACCAGGCAGATGCATGACATCGCCGAATACGGCATCGCCGCCCATGCGCTCTATAAAGATGGCCGCGCGGGCGATCCCGAGCAATTGACGCATGAGAGCAGCGCCTATCGCTGGCTGCGCCGCACCATCGAGATGCTGGCCGAGGGCGATAGTCCCGAGGAGTTTCTGGAGCACACCAAGCTTGAGCTCTTCTACGATCAGGTCTTCTGCTTTACGCCCAAGGGGCGGCTCATCGCCCTGCCGCGCGGGGCCACGCCCATCGATTTCGCCTATGCGGTCCATACCGAGCTGGGCAATGGCGCCATCGGCTGCAAGATCAATGGCCGCATCGCGCCGCTGCTTTCGGAATTGCGCAATGGCGACGAGGTGGAGATCACCCGCGCCGATGGGCAGACGCCGCCCGCCGCATGGGAGGGGCTGGTCGTCACCGGCAAGGCCCGCGCCGCCATTCGCCGCGCCACCCGCGACGCCGTGCGCAAGCAATATGCGGGGCTGGGTCGTCAGATCGTGCTGCGCGCCTTTGAGCGGGCGAGCAAGCCCTTCGCCGAGGACAAGCTGAAGGCTGCGCTGCCGCGCCTGGCGCGTCAAAGCGTCGAGGATGTACTGGCGGCGGTGGGACGTGGCGAGATGTTCTCCGGCGATGTGGTGCGCGCGGTGCATCCGGACTTCAAGGAGGAGCGCAGGCCCCAGGCGACCCCGGCCAAGGGAGAGCCCGGCTGGTTCGGCTTGCGTAAGGCGGCGAGCCTCGTCTTCAAGGTGCCGGGCGCCGACGAGGTCTCTTCCAACGCCATCCCCATTCGCGGGCTCAATGGCGATCTGCCCGTGCGCTTCGCGCCCAATGGCGGCGCTGTGCCCGGCGACCGGATCGTGGGCATTCTCACGCCGGGGGAGGGGATCACCATCTATCCCATCCAGTCGCCCGCGCTGACCGCCTTTGACGACCAGCCCGAGCGCTGGCTCGATGTGCGCTGGGACCTCGACGAAAACGAGGATCTTTTCCCCGTCCAGATCGTGGTCAACGCCATGAACGAGCCGGGGGCGCTCGGCTCCATCGCCACGGTGATCGGCGAGGAGGGGGCAAATATCGATCATATCGAATTTGTCGACCGCACCTCGGATTTCCGCGACATCGTGCTGGACCTTCAGGTGCGCGACCTGAAGCATCTCAACATGATCATCGGCAATCTGAAGGCCCAGAGCGTCGTCTCAAAGGTTGAGCGGGTCAATGGATAGGGGCCCGCTTGCGCCATCTCCCCAAACCCAGCGTTGAACGATGCTGACGAGCTTGAAAGCGTTCCAAGGGGATCGTCTGATCTGCACGCACATGAGGACAGGGTTGCGCGACAAGCGCTTCGCCGTTCTCGTGAGCCTTTGCTTCGCTGTGCATGTCGGTTTGTTCACGGCGGCCTTCTTGGCCGAGGATCTTCTCGTCAAGACGCCGCCCCAGCCGCAGGTCATTCCGGTGGAGTTGGTGGAGGAACAGCCGCCCGAGCCCCTTCCGGAGCCGGTACAGGAAAAGGTCGAAGAGAAACCCGAAGAAAAGCCGCAGGAGCAGGCGCAGGAAAAGGCCGCCGAGTCGCCGCCGCCCCAGGAGCAGCAAGAGGCTGAAACGGTCGAGCCGCCGCCGCCTACGGATCTGAAGCTTGAGGCGGCGACCGACTTCGCCC
This sequence comes from Rhizobium sp. Q54, assembly GCA_945903655.1. Classification (GTDB taxonomy): domain Bacteria; phylum Pseudomonadota; class Alphaproteobacteria; order Rhizobiales; family Beijerinckiaceae; genus Terripilifer. The sequence continues at coordinate 4,291 of CAMDOY010000183.1, forward strand.
GGGTCGCCGAACGCCAGCAGGAGGACGTGACCCCAGCCGGTCCCTCGACCGCCCAACGGGAGGAGCCCGCGCCCGTCGCGCAGCTCACGCCGCCGCAGGCGGTCGAGCCGCCCAAGGCCGAGGCCAGGCCCCAGCCTGAGCCTGTGAAGCAAGAGCCGGTGAAGCCCGAGCCCCCCATGGCACAGGCGCCCGAGAAATCGCCTCCCCCCGATCCGCTGCCGCCGGAACCCGAAGGGCTTCTTGCGGGCGCCGAAGCGCCGCCCGCCCAGACCACCCCATCGGCGGAGGCCGCGCCCGAGGATGCGCCGCCGCCAGCCGAACCCGAAAACCCCATCGCCAAAAGGTTCGCCTTTTTCGAGCCGGTGCCCAAGATGGATTTCGAGGTCGGGGCCAAAGCCTCCCGTGCGCCCCCCGGGGCCGGGCCGGACAATTATCTGACGACCCTCTACGGGATGATCGTTCCCTTGATCCGCATTCCGCCGGGCGCCCAGCAAATCGCCAGACGCACGCCCGCCTCCATAGGATTCGCGGTGGATGGCCGCGGGCGCCTCTTGACGATCTCAGTCATCAAGGCGAGCGGCGTTCCATCCATTGATCTGGCGGTCGTGGCCGCCATTCGGCAGGCCGCGCCCTATCCGCCCACGCCCAATGGCCAGCCGCTAGGGCTCGCCTATCACTACTGAGCCGCGCCGCGAAACATGTGCATGAGCGGGGGAACGCCCAGATTGCTGTAGCCGTTTGGGGACTGTGCGCTTAAACAGGCTGGATGAACAAATGGACACAGTCGATGAAAAGCCTGATCGAAGCGGCTCGGATTCCTGTCGCCAGCGCTGCGGCGCCAGCGGCCTATGAGAGCGTCAACGATGTGCCGCTCGCCCTGCGCCGCTCGCTGGTTCGCCTTTATAACGAGGGAATGACGGCGCGGCAGATCGGGGTCAAACTCGCATTGCCCGAACAATGGGTTCTGCTCTTCGTCGAAACACCCGCCCGCCCAACCAAGCATTAGAGGCGCCGTGTCGCAACGCGAAGACAAGCCACGCAAGAAGCCCCGATTCGGCAGGGTCTTTCGCTTCGTCACCCATTACTGGATGTTGTCTCCGGCGCTCTTCGTGACGCTGCTCATCGCGCGAATCGCCTCGACCCTGGTGGACGTCACGGTGCCCATCGCCTCGGGGCGTCTCGTCGATGCGGTGGTCTTGGGATCAAAGGATGATCCCTCGCCAGCCCTTTGGGCGCTGGCGCTTTTGATTGGGCTCGCTGCGACCTTTCAGGTGTCACGCCAGCTCGTGACCTTTCTGCTCAACCGCATGAGCGCGCGCGCCATCACGGCCATTGGTCGTGACGCCTTCGCCAAGGTGCAGCGATTCTCTTCGGACTGGCACGCCAACAGCTTCGCGGGCGCCACCGTGCGCAAGATCACGCGCGGCATGAACTCCTTCGACACCTTCACCGATACGCTGGCTTTTAATCTTGCGCCTGCGCTCATCGTGGTGATCGGCGTCACCGTCACCTTCGCCCTGCGCTGGCCTGTGCTGGGGGCTCTGGTGGGCGCGAGCATCTTCGTCTTCATCAGCGTGAGCGTCGCGCTGTCGATCCTGTGGGTGAGCCCCGCCAACCGCGCGGCGCGCGAAATGGATTCGAAACTGAGCGGCACCCTGGCCGACTCCGTCACCGGCAATCCCACCGTGAAAAGCTTCGCGGCGGAGGAGCGGGAGGACGGGCTCTTCGCGCAGGTCTCGGCGAGCTGGGCGAGGCGCTCCATCGTGGCCTGGGATCGCGGCGCCTGGACAGGGCTCGCCCAGGCCATCATGCTCATCGGCTTGCAGGCGGTGATGCTGACCACGGGCATCTTCCTGTGGAGCCAGGGCCAGGCGACGCCGGGCGACATCGCCAGCCTCATCGCCACCCAGTTCCTCATCACCGGCTATCTGCGCGACATCGCCCAGCACGTCCGCCAGATCCAGCGCACCATCAACGACATGGACGATGTGCTGGACTTTCGCGACGCCGACATCGACGTGGCCGACAAGCCCGGCGCCAAGGCGCTGGTGGTGGAGCACGGCGCGATTCGCTTCGACGACATCACCTTCCGCTACAAGGGCGCCAGCAGCCCGGTTTATAAGCGCTTCTCGCTGGAGATTCCGGCGGGGCAGCGGGTGGGGCTGGTTGGCCATTCGGGCTCGGGTAAATCCACCTTCGTGAAGCTCATCCAGCGGCTCTATGATCTCGATGGCGGGCGCATCCTGATCGACGGACAAGACATCGCCGCCGTCACGCAGTCTTCGCTGCGCGAAGCCGTGGGGCTGGTGCCGCAGGACCCCATCCTGTTCCACCGCTCGCTGGCCGAGAACATCGCCTATGGGCGCCCGGGCGTCACGCTGGACGACATCCGCGAGGCCGCGCGCCTCGCCCATGCGGCCGAGTTCATCGAGGGCCTGTCCAAGGGCTATGACACCTTGGTCGGCGAGCGGGGCATCAAGCTCTCGGGCGGCGAGCGCCAGCGGGTCGCCATCGCCCGGGCCATTCTGGCCAATACGCCGATCCTCGTGCTGGACGAGGCGACCTCCAGCCTCGATAGCCTGTCCGAGCGGTTCATTCGTCAGGCCATCGAGCGGCTGTCGGCGGGGCGCACCACCATCGTGGTGGCCCATCGGCTCTCGACCATCCAGCGCCTTGACCGAATCCTGGTCTTTGACCATGGCAAGGTGGTGGAGGATGGAACCCACGAGCAGCTGCTCGCCCGCCCGGGCGGGGTCTACCGCCAGTTGCTGGAAGTGCAGCTGGGCACGGGTGAAATCGCCGCAGCGGCGGAGTAGGGCGCATCAGTCCCTTGTGCAGTCCCGCTTGCAGCCTTAAATGGGGCGTCTCAGCA
>CAMDOY010000184.1 GCA_945903655.1 Rhizobium sp. Q54
GTCGGCAGTCGTGAGGGGTGCGGCGCTCGACCAACAACCCCTTCCCGAATGCCGACTGCCTACTGCCGACTGCCGACTGCCACCCCAAAAAAAGAGCCCCAAAACCGGGGCTCTCTCTCGTCTCACACCACATCCTTGCGGGTGTCGGCGTCTTCGGGCTTTTCGTACCACTTGGGGTCCATGCGGCAGGTGACGCCGTTGTCCCTGAGGGTCTGTTCGTATTCGGCGCGGATGAAGGGGTCTTCCATCCAGTAGGGGATGGCGGTGCCGCCCTGGTTCACGTCGATGGCGGTGTAGTCCGTGTGTTTCTGGCCGGGGGCGCCGGGGTCGCGGCCGGGGTTGTGGGGGCCGAACCAGGCGCTCAGGCGGAAATCGTCCTTGGAGACGCTGAAGTGCTGGTGATACCAGCGCGCCCCGCCCGGCGCCGCCGTCACCAGGCCCACGGGCTCGTAGTCGAGCCGGTTGACCTGATCGGCCATGCCGTTCTCCCAGGGCCGCTCGCCGCAGCGCTCGGGCCAGGAATAGGTGTAGCCCTTGCCCTTCAGGCAGATCAGCACCGCCGCCGAGGTATGGGCGTGGCCCTTGGAGTAGCGGCCATTCTCGTGCTGGCCGATCCAGTAATAGAAGCTGTTGTTCGTCATGAAGGGCTCGACGCGGCGATAGCCCACCGAGCGGCGGTTATCGAGCGGCAGTTCGCAATTGATGACGTCGGGGATGAAATTGGTCTTGCGCATGGCGAGCCCGCGCACCGGATCGGGCTCGATCTCGTCCTTGGGCTTGAAGAAATCGTCCGCGCCCGAGAAGCGGTCGGAGAAGACGAAGGGGTTCTCGAACACGGCCTGGGCGTTCTGCAGGGCGTTCAGCACCACCGGGGCGGTCGTGCCCGCCAGCAGCAGGGCGCCGCCGGAGGTGGCGTTGACGTGCCGGTGCATGGCGTTCATGGGGATCGAGAACATCGAGCCCTTCTGCCATTCGAAGACATGCTTCTTGGACTGGCCCTCGATCCAGACTTCCGTCGAACCGCGCCCTTCCACCACGAGGAAAATCTCCTCGTACATGTGTTTTTCCGCGTTGAGGGCGCCGCCGGGGGGCACCTCGACCACATAGCAGCCCCACTTGGTCTCGGTGCCATAGAGCTGGATGAAGTGGCCCTTGCCGCCGGTGCGCTTCCACGGCATCAGGGGCAGATTCTGCACCTTGCTGATGCCGATGCCGCGAAACACCGGGATTCCCTCGGATTCCATCCAGGCGTCGTAGGGGGTCGGCTGCTTCTTGAACTCGCCGAAACCGGCCTTCTTGGCGCCGGCCGGCTCGTGCCAGTGAACGCCGTCTTTCCCGTCATGGGGCATGGGATCCTCCTTGGACCGATTGATCCTTGGCTAATCCGCCAAAGCCCGGGCGCTGTCAATCTGTCAGACGCTGGTTGACTCCCATCCCGCCATGCGCGAACCAAGCAGGAGAGATGATCCGAACCAGGGAGCAGCGGCGGCGCATGGCGAACGAGGACGAGAAGAAGGCTTCCGGTCACACCATGGGCGAGCACACCATGGGCCTCAGCTGGGCCCATGTGCATATGGACGACGCCGACCATGACCACGACGAATTCGACGCGGACGTGCCTCTGGAGGAAAATCCGCTCTGGATTCAGGACAATGTCACCCTGGTGAGCGTCGGCATCGACATCGGCTCCTCCGGCACCCAGGTCATCTTCTCCAAGATTCACCTGCGGCGCCTCGCCGAGGAGCTGACCAGCCGCTTCTACGTGGTCGCCCGCGACACCCTGTTTCTCTCCCCGGTTTCCCTGACCCCCTATTCCAGCGAGACCCGCATCGACGACAAGGCCTTGCGCAAAATCGTCGAGGACGCCTACGAAGCAGCCGGTCTCGCCCCCGGCGATATCGACGCAGGCGCGGTGATTCTCACCGGCGAGGCCCTGCGGCGGGAGAACGCGCAGGGGATTTCCGCCATGCTGTCGGAGGCGGGCGGCGATTTCGTCTGCGCCACGGCGGGCCACCATATGGAGTCCATGCTGGCGGCCTATGGATCGGGAGCGGCGCAGGCCTCCCTTGAGCTTGGCAAGCGGGTGCTCAACATCGACATTGGCGGAGGCACCACCAAGCTCGGCCTCGTCGACAAGGGCCAGTGCGTGGCCACCGCCGCCTTCCATGTGGGCGGGCGGTTGCAGGTGGTGGACGAAAACTTCCGCATCACCCGCCTTGATCCCGCAGGCAAGCACCACGCCAAGCGGGCGGGCTTCGACTGGGGTCTCGGCGATCAGGTCACCAGCGCCGATCTCGACAAGGTGGCTGACGTGATGGCCGAGACGCTGGTGGTGGCGCTCACCCAGCGGCCCGCGCCCCATGATGTGGAGCATCTCTATCTCACCGATCCCATCGCTGATTTCGGCGATCTGGGCGGGGTCATGTTCTCCGGCGGCGTCGCCGAATATGTCTATGACCGCGAGCCCCGCGATTTCGGCGACATGGGCAAGCGGCTGGGCGCGGCGATCGCCCGCAAGCTGGCGGCGGGGCGCTTCCCCTGGCCCATGCTGCCCGCCCGCGAATGCATCCGCGCGACAGCGCTGGGCGCGTCGGAATATTCGGTCCAGCTCTCGGGCAACACGAGCTACATCTCGAACCCCGGCACGCTCCTGCCGCGCCGCAATCTGCAGGTGCTGCAACCCGCCTTCGAATTCACCGAGGAGGTCGATGGGGCGGCGCTGGGCAAGGCCATCGTGGCCCATCGCAAGGCCTTCGAGGTCGAGGGCGCGGAGACGGACATTGCGCTGGCCTTCCACTGGAAGGGCATGCCCGCCTATGACCGGATTTTCGCCACGGCGCAGGGCATCGCCATCGGCCTCGCCGACCATATCGCCGCGCAAAAGCCCATCTATGTGATGCTCGATGGCGACGTGGCCCAGACGCTCGGCGCGGTGTTGCGGGAGGACTGCAAGGTGATGAGCGAGATCCTCGTCATCGACGGCGTGATGCTCATGGACTTCGACTATATCGATCTCGGCAAGGTGCGCATTCCCTCCTACACGGTTCCGGTGACCATCAAGTCGCTGGTCTTCAGCGAGGATCCGCGCGGATTGCGTTCGAAAGAGCGCATCCATCATGTGGAGGCCGACCACGATCATCACCATCATGGTCATGGGCACAGCCATGGTCATGGTCACCACCACCATCATCACGATCACGGCAAAGGGAGCTGACCTCAGCCATGATCCAATGCTATGAAGCCCCATTGGGGAAAGTCGGCGTAAAGTCGATGAGTCCTGGCCTGGGCATGACCTGGGCTTTGGGCGGAAACGATCCAGGGAGGCCAATGTGCTGAGCGTCCGTTCACTGAACACCGAATACAAGACCCAGAAGGGCCCGCCCGTGAAGGCGGCGCAGGATGTCTGCTTCGAGGTGCCCAAGGGCATGTTCTTCACCTTGCTGGGGCCGTCCGGCTGCGGCAAGACCACGACCCTGCGCTCCATCGCCGGGCTCGAGCGTCCGACTTCGGGCGAGATCGAGGTGAATGGGCGGGTGGTCTATTCCTCGCCCCAGGGCCTCTTCGTGCCCCCCAACAAGCGCAATTTCGGTATGGTGTTCCAGTCCTACGCCATCTGGCCGCACATGACCGTCTTCGCCAACGCCGCCTTTCCGCTGGAAGTGCGCGACAACCGGCCCTCGAAAACGCAGATCGCCGACAAGGTGATGAAGGTGCTCCATGCGGTGGGCCTTGATCATCTGGCCGAGCGCGACGCCACCAAGCTCTCCGGCGGCCAGCAGCAGCGGCTCGCGCTCGCCCGCGCGCTGGTCATGGAGCCCGAGCTTCTCCTGCTCGACGAGCCCCTGTCGAACCTCGACGCCAAGCTGCGCGACCGCATGCGCGTGGAGCTGAAGCGCATCCAGCGCGAGCTTGGCCTCACCACCATCTATGTGACCCATGACCAGGGCGAGGCGCTGGCGCTTTCCCATGAGATCGCGGTCATGAGCGAGGGGCGCATCGTGCAGATCGGTTCGCCGCGCACCATCTACGAGCGCCCGCTCAACCGCTTCGTGGCGGACTTCATCGGCTCCACGAATTTCGTTGATGGCGAGGTGCTGGGCAAGGATGCGGCCACGGGCCTTATCCGCGTGCGCACCCGCCTGGGCGACCTGATGGCGACCTCGGAGGCCGAGATGGCCGCTGGCTCCCCCGTCACCCTGTCGATCCGGCCCGAAGACGTGGAGCTGACCGAGGAGGCCGCCCCCGAAGGCCGCCTGCTGAACCTGTGCGAAGGCGTCATGGATCTGCGGGTGTTCCTTGGGGATTTCGTGGACTTTCAGGTGAAAGTGGGCGAATACATGCTGCAGTCCCGTGGGCATCCGTCCCTGCGCACGCCCGTGGGCGCCAAGATCAACATCCGCATGGACCCGCACAAATGCGTGGCCCTGCCTGCGGAAGCCTCGGCGACGGCGAAAGCCGCCGCCTGAGGGCGCACCGTTTCGAAGACGTCATTGAAGGAAGAAGGAGAGCTCCATGGCCAAGAACGCGATCGTCTCTGACGATCTTGCCCAGAAATTCGCCACCGAGAAGGACACGCCCTATCTGCGCTGGGTACGCGATGAAGGCCTGGACATCATCAGCGCCCATTACATCCGCAATCTGCGCACGGTCGAGCTGAAGCCCTGGGCGCGTCGCGGCGGCAAGGGCGTCTACATCAACCATGAGGCCTCGCGCACGTCGAACGATTGCTACGTCTGCGAAATCGCGCCGGGCAAGAAGCTCGAGCCGCTGCGCCAGCTCTTCGAGGAGATGATCCTCGTGCTCGACGGCCGCGGCTCCACCACCGTCTGGAATGACGCCGGTCAACGCATCACCTTCGAATGGAAGGCCGGCGCGCTTTTTGCCATTCCGCTGAACTGCTGGCATCAGCATTTCAACGGCTCGGGCAGCGAGCCCGCCCGTTTCGTGTCGGTGACCAACGCGCCCCCGATCATCAACCTCTATGAAGACATCGATTTCGTCTTCAACACGCCCCATGACTTCAAGGAGCGCTTCAACGGCGAGCCCGATTATTTCGCCAACAAGGGCCAGCAGGAAGGCTTCAAGCTGACCACCAACTTCGTGCCGGACGCGCCGAACATTCCGCTTATCACCGCCAAGGAGCGCGGCGCGGGCGGTGGCCACATTCGCTTCAACATGGCGAAGGGCTCGATGAACAGCCACATTTCCCAGTTCCCCATCGGCACCTACAAGAAGGGCCATGCCCATGGTCCCGGCGCCCATGTGATCATCCTGGGCGGCCAGGGCTATTCGCTCATGTGGCCGGAGGGCGATGAGCCCAAGCGCTACGATTGGGAAATCGGCACCATGATCGTTCCCCCGAACATGTGGAACCACCAGCACTTCAACACGGGCACGACGCCTTCGCGCTACCTCGCGTTCAAGCACGAGGTCGTTTCGATCCGCAACGCGCAGGGCGTGCCGAAGGCCTGGATCTCCAAGCGCATCGGCGGCGACCAGATCGACTACGCCGACGAAATGCCGCTCGTGCGCAACATGTTCAAGGACGAGCTCGCCAAGGTGGGTCTTGAGCCGCGCATGGACGACGCCTACAAGACCGAGCTGGAAACCCTGCCGCCGAAAGTGGCTTGAGGGTTCGCCGCAAAGGCGCTCTCACGACATCGACGGCCCGCGGATTCGTCCGTGGGCCGATTTTGCTTTCAACATTGATCATCAACGGAGAAGACCTTGGCTGAACAGGAGCACGCGGGCGCCGGCCACAACAGCGCCGCTCAACGCGAGGAAGTCGTCTGGGAGCGCTGGACGAAGAAGCGCACCTTCGTGCGCGCCCTCGAAGGCACCTATGGCGAACTGGTGCGCGAACTCTTCAACCAGCCGCGCGTCTACCCGACCAGCGACCATAAGTGGAAAGGCGGGCCCGGCCACTACGGCAAGAAGATCATCAATCCCCAGTCGGTGAAGGTGGCCCAGTCCATCGAGACCCATATCGAGGTCTTTTCTCCGGGCGGCTATGGCCAGAAGCATGGCCACATGAACAGCGCGGTCTTCTTCGTGCTCAAGGGCACGGGCCATGACGTGCATGATGGTCGGCGCTACGACTGGGAGGCGGGCGACGCCCTCATCGTCGAGAACGCCTGCGTGCATCAGCATTTCTCGGACGATCATGACGACGAGTGCATCACCCTGGTGATGAAGGCCAAGCCGCTCTTCCTCTTCATGCACCTTCTCTTCCAGAAGGTGGCGGAATTCCCCCCCAAGGACGGAACCGCCAAGCAGCTTGCCTATTCGCCCCCGGCCGATCTCTGAGGTGCAACCATGAGCTTTCTCGATCCGCGCGAACGTGAGCGCGCCAAGACCCAGACCCTGACCGCCAACTTCTACGACGCCGCGCTTGAGGCTTCGAAGACCTTTCGCAAGGGCTACGCCGAGCAAGTGAACATCGTGAAGGCGGCGGACATGCCCTTCGAGCGTTCGCGCCACGGTCTGATCAAGCACATCATCAACGAGCAGATGAACACGAAGGAATATTGCCTCGACATCTACATGCAGTTCCTGCCCGTCGGCAAAGCCTCGGGCAAGCACCGGCATCTGTCGGAGGAAGTGTTCTATGTGGTCGAAGGGTCGGGCTATGACCTGCACTGGGACGTGCGTTTCGATTGCAAGGACGTGATGGAGTTCGAATGGGAGGCCGAGCCTCGCAAGTTCGAATGGAAGCAAGGCGACTTCGTCTATATTCCGCCCTATTGCATGCACCAGCATTTCAACGCCGATCCCGCCAATGAGGCCCGCATCATCGTGGTCAACAGCCGCATCGTGAAGGCCATGGGCTTTGACTGGTTCGAGCAGATCGAAGACGCCCAGGGCTACTGAGCCTGTCGCCGGCGCCCATCAGGCGCCGGTTTTTCTTCATGGAGACCAATATGTGCGGTGAACTGGAAGACGACGGCCCGGCCGCCCTCGAGGATCATCTCTACACGGCCTTTCTGGCCCATGCGCGCGCGCTGCTCGCCGAACAGGCGCGCAATGCGGGCCAGGATCCCGGCAGCGCCGCCGCCTATGCGGACAAGCTCTTCGGCGACGCCTTGATGCGCGCGCGCAGCGATTGCGAGGCGCGCGATCCCGAGTTGCGCTACCAGAC
>CAMDOY010000185.1 GCA_945903655.1 Rhizobium sp. Q54
CATCGATATTGCCGTCGAGGGATTGTTGCGGCGTTGGGACACCTACGCGACCGGGAGCGCCGGGGCTGGGGCCGGGCAGGGCGTTCAGGTTGTTCTCGAGGGTGTCCTGAGGGGTGGGGACGCCTTGCGCTGCACAAGGCGTAGCTGCGCTGATCAAGGACAAGGCGGTGACCAAGCCGCAGAGCGCCGAGCCTTTTTGCATGCGCGCATCCTGAGAATTCCAACCCTGTTGAAATGATCGGTCGCCGCAGGGGTTCCCCTGTTTTCCAGGGTGAACAGGATTTGACGCCAGCTTGAAAATAGAATGAGCCGGGAATCTCTTAGGCGCTGGGCGGGATCGCTGGCGACGCCGCCCTAGCAACGGAGGGATCAGCCATGAAGAACATGTCCAGACGGACGCTCGCCAAGGGCGCTCTTGGCGCCGCAGCAGGAGCATTGGTGACCGTTGATGTCGGCGGCGAGGCTGTGGCCGCGCAGCCCAATATGCAGGATGCGCTGCGCGCCCTCAACGCGGCCCGTAGATCCCTGCAGAAAGCAGAGCCTAACAAGGGCGGACACAGAGCCCGCGCCATGGCTTTGGTCGAGCAGGCGATTCAGGAAGTGCGGGCAGGCATCGCCTACGCCGCCTGAGGGGTTAAGGTGAGGCTCTCCTGAGCCTCAATCGGGCTCGGAGACCGTCACGCGCCGCATGTGGCGGGTCTCGTTGGCTGGGAAATCGTTGCGGGCGTGGTTCACGCTGCGATTGTCCCAGATGAGCAGGTCGCCCAGCTTCCAGGGATGGGCGTAGATGAACTCGGGCCGCTCGATATGCTGGAAGAGTTCTTCCAGCAGCTTCTCGCTTTCGGCGGGGTCCATGCCTACGACATTGCGGGTCATCAGGCGGCTCAGGTAGAGCGATTTGCGGCCTGTGTCGGGATGAGTCCGTACGATGGGGTGGATGGCGTTGGACAGCTTGTCGTTGCTCGCGTCGGTCTGATCCCGCAGGGTGGCGCGCGTGTCATAAATATTATGAACCTCAAGCCCTTCAAGCCTTTTCTTCATCTCGTCTGAGAGGGCGTCATAGGCCGCCCGCAGATCGGCGAATTTCGTCTCGCCGCCGCGTGAGGGCAGCTCCAGCGAATAGAGCGTGGTGGCGCGGTAGGGCGACTTGCGATGGGCGCCATCGGAATGGAAATGCAGCTCCCCATCGGGCAGAGAACCCGTGATCTCTCCATTGGTGCGCTTGTTCGAGATGAAGATGATGCCACGCTTGGGCGAGCCATCCCCATCGGGCTTTCCGGGATGGTCGGCGGGGGAGACGTAATCCGCGTCCGCCTTGCCGAAGAGGCGGGCGAAACGGACGTGGTTGTTGGACTCGAGGCCAGGCGAGGACAGGACCATCACGGCGTTGTTGACGAATTGTTCGCGCAACAGGTCGGCATGGATTTCTATGTCAGGGTCGTTCAGATCCAGGCCTGAGACGCGCACGCCAAGCGAAGGTTGCAGCTTCTCAATCCGGATCGCATCTGCCGCTACGCTCATGGTTCCCTCCTGCTGATTTCTTGGCGGGCGATCCGGGTTCGCCCCGCATGCCCATTCTGCCCGCATGCTAATCCATGGGGGTGGGAGGGGCAACCCGGAATTGTTCAAATACGCGTCTTGCGGCGGGGCTTCAGACGGGGCAAAGTCAGCGTGAGATCGTCACAGAACGATCCTTTGGGCAAAGATCCCACGGGAGGGAATATTGATCGCTCGTCTTGTCACCCTGGCGCTGCTTGCGGCGGTCGCCCTCAACGGCGCGCAGGCGCAGTCCTATCCCAACAAGCCCGTGACCGTGGTCGTGCCCTTCACGGCGGGCGGCGCCACGGACATTCTGGGGCGCGTCGCGGCGGAGGTGCTGCAGAACGCCTATAACCAGACCTTCGTGGTGGAGAATCGCACGGGGGCGGGGGGCGTGATCGGCTATTCCTCGGTCGCCCGCGCGGCGCCAGACGGGCATACCCTGCTCTTCGCGCCAACCGCCTTCACCATTGTGCCCTTCGTCTCGAAGTCGGTGAATTACGATACGGCCAAGGACCTGAAGCCGGTGACCCTTCTGGCCTATACGTCGAACGTGATGGTGGTGAACCCCCAAGTGCCCGCCAAGACTGTTCGGGAATTCATCGATTATGTGAAGAAGAGCGACAAGGAGGTCTATTACGCCTCCCCGGGCGTGGGCACGCCCACCCATCTGGGCGTCGAGGTCTTTGCACGGCAGGCTGGCGTCAAGTTGGTTCATGTGCCCTATCGGGGCGTCGCCGAGGCGATGAACGATCTGCTGTCAGGCCAGATCTCCATGATTTTCTCCGATCTTCCCGCCGCCATCCCCTTGATGCAGGACGGCAAGATTCGGGCGCTGGGGGTGCTGACCAAGGAGCGCCATCCCCTCGTGCCGGAGGTGCCCACGGTCGCCGAAACCCTGCCGGGTTTCTGGCTCATGGGCTGGCAGGGCCTGCTCGCGCCAGGCGGCACGCCCGACGAGATCATAGACAAGGTCAACGCGCCATTGGTGGCCTATCTCAAGACGCCCGCCGCCGCCGAACGCCTGCGCAAGATCGGCGTCGATGTTGCCTGGACCACGCCGAAGGAAATGCGCGAGTGGATCGAGTCCCAACTGGCCTGGTGGGGCAAGGTCGCACGCGATGCGGGCGTCACGCCCCAGTGAGGCGCCGGGCTCAAAACCTCCGCAGACCAGCAAAGGCGCTTCCATGACAATAGATCGACGGCAATTTCTGCAAATGACCGGCGCTTTGGGTTGCGTCGCCTCCAGCCCTGCTAGGGCTCTCGATTATCCCACGCGCCCGGTGCGTCTGCTCGTTGGCTTTCCCGCCAGCAGCGGGCCGGATCTTGTGGCGCGGCTGATCGGAAGCTGGCTGTCCGAGCGCCTGGGCCAATCCTTCGTGATCGAAAACCGCCCGGGAGCAGGCAGCAATGTCGCCACCGAGGTGGTCGTCAACGCCCCCGCTGACGGCCATACGCTGCTGCTCGCCTCCGGCTCCAATGGCTTCAACGCCACGCTCTATGGGCGTCTCAACTTCAACTTCCTGCGGGACATCGCGCCGGTGGGCAGCATCTACCGGGCGCCTAATATATTGGTGGTGCACCCCTCCGTCCCTGCCGCCAATACGCGGGAGTTCATCGCCTACGCCAAGGCCAATCCCGGCAAGCTCAACATGGCCTCCAATGGCAATGGCTCCACCGGCCATATCTACGGCGGACTGTTCCGGATGATGACGGGCGTGGACATGGTCCATGTGCCCTATCGCGACAATCCCTTGCCGGATTTGCTGGAGGGGCGCACGCAGGTCTACTTCAGCCCCATCAGCTCGGCCATTGGCTTCATCAAGTCGGGCAAGCTTCGGGCGCTGGGGGTCACCTCGGCGACGCCCTGGGCCATGACGCCGGACACGCCGACTGTGGGGGAGGCCGTGCCCGGTTTCGAGGCGAGTGGCTGGATGGGGATCGCGGCGCCCCGGGGCATTGACCCGGGGATCGTGGCGCTCCTCAACAAGGAGATCAACGCGGCCCTGGCCAATCCGAAATTTCAGCAGTCGCTGGCGGGTTTCGGGGGCGAGGTCTTCGGCGGCTCGCCAGCGGATTTCGGGGCTTTCATGGCCGCCTATACGGAAAAATGGGGCAAGGTGATCAGCTTCGCAGGCATCAAGCCGGACTGACCAGGCCCTGGGGAATGGAGACCAAAGTGGACCTGATGCAGTCGCGTATAGTCATGCATAACGGCAACAAGCTCAAGCTTGGCCTTTTCGCCGCCAATTGCTCCAATGGCCGGGCCATGACGACGGCGCCCGAGCGCTGGCTGGCGGATTGGGACAGCAACGAGCAACTGGTTGTGCTCGCCGATGACGTCGGCATCGACTTCATGCTGCCCATCGCCCGCTGGGATGGCTATCGCGGGCAGACGGACCATCAGGGCACGACGCTGGAGGCCATCACCTGGGCCACGGGTCTGCTGGCCCATACCAAGCGCATGACCGTCTTCGCGACGGTCCACGCGCCCCTGATCAATCCCGTGCTGGCGGCCAAGGCCTTCGTCACCGCCGACCTCATCGGTCGGGGCCGCTTCGCCCTGAACATCGTGATCGGCTGGAACGACGCGGAGTTCCGCATGTTCGGCATCGAGAAGCGCCGGGAGCATGAGGCCCGATATGAATATGGGCAGGAGTGGATCGACGCGATCCTGCGCATGTGGGGCCCGGAGGAGGAGTTCGATTTCGCCGGCAAATATCTGGATTTGCGGGGCTTGCGCCTCAAGCCCAAGCCTTACGGAGGCACGCGTCCCCTGATGATGAACGCAGGCCATTCCCCGGCGGGTCGGTCCTATGCGTTGCGCAATTGCGACGCCTTTTTCACGGCGGTGCATTATCGGGACGCCGCAGACGCCGCGCCGGACGTGGTGCGGGTGAAGGAGCAGGGGCTGCAGTTTGGCCGGGATATCGGCGTCTACACGGTGGGGCAGGTCGTGTGCAGGCCCACGCGCGCTGAAGCCCAGGACTATTTCCGCTATTGGACCGAGGAGGTCGCGGATTGGGGCGCCGCCGATTACATGCTCAGCCTCAAGGGCATCAAGCGAGAGGCCGATACTGCCGCCTATGACGCCATGCGCCGGTCGCTCATCCATGGCCAATCCGGCTTCACCATGATCGGGACCCCCGACGATGTGGCCGAGGATCTCGCGCGCATCAGCGCCGTGGGCTTCGACGGCATCGGCTTTTCCTTCGTGAATTATCTGCGGGAGCTTCCCTATTTCGCGCAGGAGGTGTTGCCGCGCCTGCACCGGAAGGGACTGCGGGAAAGCGCGCCGGGGGGGTAGGGCAGGGCGCGGTCGGCGCTTCAGCCCTTGCTTGGGGGCGGTTCCATATTGGCGAGTGCGAAGAGGTCTTGCTCGGCGGCGGGCGGGTTGGCTGCGGGCTCTTTCTGAGGTTTCTTGCCGCGTCCGCCCTTTGGCGTCAGCTCAACGGGCTCCTTCGGACGAGCCTGCGCCTGTTGTTGCTCCTCCCAAGCCCGGCGTTTCCTTTCGGCTTCGATGACAGGGCGGATCATGCGGGCCAGTTCAGCACCTGGCTGGCGGTCATTCCTGATCGACATCTCCCGGAAGAAGTCCGCCACATCGGAGGGAACGCGGAAGCAGATCTGCACCATCCCCGGCGCCTTTGGTCGTCCACGCATCGCCATTTTTAAAGGTACTCGCATTTAATCAACTGAAAATGCAAGTTATTGAATTTATAAGAATTTGACAAACTCGGTATAAATTTAAATACAGTTATAAAACTGCATATAATTGGGAAATTTATTAAACATCTGAATTTAAATAAAATTATACCTTCGACATCATCTCCTTGCGCCAACCCCGGGCCTGCTTGTGGTTCGCTCAGACAAAAAGAAACCCGCCCTGAGCAAGCCCAGGGCGGGGGGAGGATGAGGCACGGAATGGTTGCGCAGGTCCTCGATGCGCCCTTTTGATGTTCCGACGCCTGGCCTTTACTGCGGCAGCTTGGCCTTGCGCAGGTAGGGCAGGATGGTCGTGAAGTCGCCATACTTGGCCTTGGCGTCCGCATCGCTCACGGCGGTGGGGATGATCACATCCTCGCCCACGGTCCAGTTGGCCGGGGTGGCGACCCCCTTGCTTGAGGACGTCTGGAGGGCGTCCAGCGCGCGCAGCACTTCGGCGAAGTTGCGGCCCACGGACATAGGATAGGTCATGGACAGTTTCAGCTTCTTGTCCGGGCCGATGATGAAGACGGAGCGCACGGTGGCGCTGTCGTTAGGGGTCCGGCCGTCCGGGAGATAGGCTTCGGCGGGCAGCATGTCGAAGGCCTTGGAGACCACCAGGCCGACATCGGCGATGATGGGAAAGCCAGCCTTGGCGCCGCCGACCTTCTCGATATCGCCCTTCCACTTCCGGTGGTCGTCCGCGCTGTCGACGGAAACCCCGATCACCTTTGTCCCGCGCTTGGCCCATTCGGCCGAAAGCTGGGCCACTGCGCCGAATTCGGTCGTGCAGACCGGGGTGAAATCCTTCGGATGGGAAAACAGGATCGCCCAGTGATCGCCGATCCACTCATGCAGCGCAAAGGATCCCTGATCGGTCTCGACGGTGAGGTTGGGGATCGTGTCATTGATGCGAAGGCTCATGTCTGGCTCCTGAGGCTTTGACTGCGGGTTGACCTTACTTAAAGCTGAGCAGGGTCTTGCGCCAGTGCGCAATCATCATTTCGTTTTCAAACGAACCGCTTGGCCCGAAATGCCGCATTTGCGGGGTTTCGGGACCCATAGCTTCGTTTCCAGCGCCTCGAATGGCCTACGCCTTGTTGCGCGCGCGGGAACTATGGCGCAAAGTCACACTTGAGCTGCAGGCTAAACAAGCGCGCCGTAGAGCAGGCTTCATACATATGCGCGTCAGCCAAAAGATGTACGAGGGAGAATGACATGAGACTCATCGCCACTCTGGTGTCCGCGTTCATCGCGTCAACTACCATCGGCATGGCTGCGGATCTGAAATGTTCGCGCATCAGGCTTGTTGTTCCCTATGCCGCAGGCGGGGCCACCGACGCTGCGAGCAGGCTCACGCAGGAAGGACTTGAAGCCGCTCTGAAGATACCCGTCGTCATCGAGACCCGCGCCGGCGCTACCGGCAACATAGGCACGGCCTTTGTCGCCCAGTCCCCCGGGGATGGCTGCACACTCGTCGTGAATGGCGCGGTCATCGCAACCTTTCCCGACAGCTTCACCAAGCTCGCTTATGATCCGCTGAAGGACCTTGTGGCGGTCGGCGGAATTGGCGTCACGCCAACAGTGGTGGTGACCGCCAACAAGGAGATCAACAGCATCAAGGATCTCATCGCCTGGAGCCAGAAGAAGCCCGATGGGCTCAGCTATGGCAGCGCAGGCTATGGCTTGCTGCAGCATCTGGCCATTGAAGAGCTGGCTGACAAGAACAAGGCGAAGCTTGTTCATGTGCCCTATCGCGGGGGCGGGGACGCGAATACGGACCTGATGACCGGGCGCCTTGATTGCGGAAGTTTCCCCGCAGGGTCCGTCGTGTCTCTGACCGATGATGGCCGTGTCAAGATTATCGGC
>CAMDOY010000186.1 GCA_945903655.1 Rhizobium sp. Q54
CCCGTGCTCATGTGGATGAAGAACACCTATATCCCCCTCGACATGATCTTCATCAGCCGCAACGGAACCGTGACGAGCGTGGCCGCCAATACGGAGCCCATGTCCGAGCGCACCATCTCCTCCGGCCCCCCAGCCTTCGCCGTGCTGGAGGTGAACGCTGGGGTAGCCGCGAAGATCGGGCTGAAGCCGGGGGATAGGGTGGCGCATGGGTTGTTCGGGAAGTAGGGGGCCGCGTTGATCGCTTGCCGCAACCGATCTTCTACATATGAACTCTGGCCAAGGCCTGCGACACTTCTTGGGGATGAACACCCAAATGCCGCGCCACAATTTCGGCCAACCGGTCTTTTCGATCAGGCCAGCCTAATTCGGCATAACCGATGATCGTGGCTCCCGATGGCGCGCCATCGGCGTCTGCGAATCTGAGAATGACGTCATCATCGCCGTCGTCGCCGAAGCCTGGCTGCTCGTCGCCAAATCTCAGATACATCACGTCCGCTTGCCGATCATAATCCGCACTGACGTTCTGAAGATCAACCTTTTTCAGGGCCTCCATATGACACGCTCCTCGGCTACAATACGGAACCCGCGATGGTACAAGGCAGTACATACAATGGCTTTGGGCTGGTTGACCACAACCACCAACGGGCTGCCATTCACTTTTGTTTCTTTGTGATTCACAAAAACAAGATTGTCGGTCCCCGGGTTCCCTGAAGCGATGAGAGATGGGTTTTCAAGCGTCGCCAAAACCAATTCCACTTTGCCCAGCATTTCCGGATGATGAACACTGATATGTCTGTCTAAAGTTTGACGATGAAGCGTAACAACAGGAAGCGATGGCAAGGGCGTCCGGGAAATCCAGGCATTTGCCGTGTCGCCCGACGTCACGGTTGCTGCTCGAAGTAAGCAGTAGCGGCAGGGTCAACCTCGATGGGTCCAAAGGTTGTGCCCAAAATAGCGAAATGATGGTCGCCTTGTGGGGGCGTCAAAGCGACGGCGTTATGAGCGGACATCACATCCTCCAACATATAGCCGATAAAGCATAGCTGATGTTAGAAATGCAGGCCAGCGCGTCCTAATGATAAAATAACAGGGATTTCCGTGCTTGCTTTCGGGACTTAATCCAAAGCCCTCACAATGGCCCCGACAAGCGTCAATCGTTTGGCTCCAAGTCTAAAAATTTTTAATTATATCATTGTTTTGAAATGGTCGGGGCAGCAGGATTCGAACCTGCGACCCTCTGCTCCCAAAGCAGATGCGCTACCAGACTGCGCCATACCCCGACTCAGGGCCCCGCAGGACCGCACCGGCGCGCGAGCGCCAGCGCTAGTGACATAGCCTGCCGGGCGCCCGGGCGCAACAAGGCTGGCGCCATGGCGCGAAGTTATGGGGGGCGATCTCAGCCTGGGCGCCCCGGTCATTTCTTGCGCAGTCAGCAGCCCATCAAGGCGCCTTTGGGCCTTCCTATGGTCCTTCGGGGCTGGCATAGTTCATGCTGAACACCCACCAGAGCCAATCACCCCCAGGAGCCGCTGATGGACGCCAAGGCCGCATTCACCGTCGTAGAGGCGACCATCGCCGACATTCACGCCGCCTATCTGGACGGGCGCCTCACGGCGCGGCGGCTGGTCGAGACCTACTACGAGCGCATCGCCGCCTATGACAAGGCGGGCCCGGCCATCAACGCGGTCATCTCCACCAACCCGAAGGCGCTGGAGGAGGCGGATGCGCTGGACGCGGCCCTCACCCAGGGCGGGCTGGTGGGGCCTTTGCACGGGATCCCCCTCATCATGAAGGATCAGGCCGACGTGAAGGACATGCCCACCACCATGGGCTCGGTCATGTTCAAGGACCATTATCCCGACCGCGATTGTTTCGTGGCGGACAAGCTCAAGAAGGCGGGCGCCATCTTCATCGGCAAGGCCACCCTTGGGGAGCTGGGGGCGGGCGACACCCATGGGTCGCTCTTTGGCTCCACGCGCAATGTCTATGATCTCGAGCGCACGGCGGGCGGGTCGTCGGGCGGATCGGGCGCGGCGGTGTCGGCGAATTTCTGTGCTGTGGCCATCGGGCAGGAGGGTTTCGCCTCCATCCGCCGCCCCTCCATCTGGAACGGGGTTGCGGGCATGCGCCCCACGGCGGGTCTGGTGAGCCGGGGCGGCGTCTATGCGGGCTGGCCGACCATCATCGGGTCGCTGGGTCCCATGGCGCGTACGGTGGAGGATCTGGCCCGGGTGCTGGAGTGCATGGTGGGCTTTGATCCGCAGGATCCGGTGACGGCGCTGGGCCACGGCAAGGCGGGGCAGGGGTTCTCCGGCCTGCTTGACAAGGGCGCGCTAAAGGGCGCGCGGATTGGCGTGTTGCGCGAGCCCATGGGCTTCCACACCGACACATCCGACCCTGATTTCGATCGGGTCACCGAGGTCTTCGACGCCGCCATCGCTGACATGGCTGCGGCGGGCGCCGTGATCGTCGATCCCATCGTGATCGCCGATCTGAAAGCCTTGCTCGCCACCCGCGCGCGGGTGGATGCGGATGACGCGGCCTCCTTCGATCTCTATGTGAGCGGCAGCGCCGCCTCGCCCTTCGCCAATCGGCAGGAGGCCATGGCCTCGCCCCTGTTCGATCAGACCATGCGCGGGGTGAAGCAGCGGTGGTTGCACACCAATACGCGGGAGCAGCACCACGCTTACCTGCGCGCCCGCGAGATCCTCATGATGAACCTGCATGCGGTGATGGCCGAGCACGGCCTCGACGCCATCGTCCACAAGGCGGTGGAGCACACGCCCACCCTGATCCGCGATGGCGTGAACCCGCCCTATGTGGACCAGCGCGGCGCGCCGCACCTGAACACCTTCCTGACCTTCGTGCCCTCGGTGGTGGTGCCAGCGGGCTTCACCAGCACAGGCCTGCCCGCCGGGATCACCTTCCTCGGGCGTCCCTATGAGGACGCATCCATGCTGCGCCTCGCCTATGCCTATGAACAGGCGACGAAAAAGCGCGTGCCGCCGAAGGCGACGCCGTAAGGGGGCAGGGCGCGCATCCCCGCCCACCCTGACCTTCGCCGCAGCCAATGCTTGCCATGGCGCCCGGCCTCCGCTAGCCCTTTGGGCCACAGAACATGAGGCGGATCATGCAGGCGCAGGCGCGGGTGACGATTGGAACGGGTGCGGGTGCGGTGGCGTTCGGCAATGCCTTGCCGCTGGCCTTCATCGCAGGCCCCTGCGCACTGGAAAGCCGTGAGCATGGCCTGACCATGGCGGCGGCCCTTAAGGAGATCGCAGGGCGGCTTGGGGTGGGGATCGTCTACAAGTCCTCCTTCGACAAGGCCAATCGCACCTCGCTCACTGGCCGCCGTGGCCTTGGCCTGAAGGAGGCGCTGCCGGTCTTCGCCGAGATCAAGGAGACATTTGGCTTTCCCATCCTCACGGACGTCCACGAAAACGATCAATGCGCCATCGCCGCCGAGGTGGTGGATGTGCTGCAAATCCCGGCCTTCCTCTGCCGCCAGACCGATCTGCTGCTGGCGGCGGCGGCCACCGGCAAGCCCGTGAATGTGAAGAAGGGCCAGTTTCTGGCGCCCTGGGATATGAAGAACGTGGTGGCCAAGGTCACGGGCGCGGGCAATCCGCAGGTGCTCGTGACCGAGCGCGGGGCGAGCTTTGGCTACAATACTCTGGTCTCCGACATGCGCTCGCTGCCCATCATGGCCGAGCAGACCGGCGCGCCGGTGATCTTCGACGCCACCCATTCGGTCCAGCAGCCCGGCGGGCAGGGGACCTCCTCGGGCGGCCAGCGAGAATTCGTGCCGGTTCTGGCCCGCGCCGCCGTGGCGGTGGGGGTGGCCGGGGTCTTCATCGAGACCCACGATAACCCTGCGGAAGCCTTCTCGGATGGCCCCAACCAGGTGCCGCTGGGCGAGCTGGAAGCGCTGCTCGCCCGCCTCATGGCCTTCGACCGCCTCGCCAAGGATTACTGACGCGCCGTCGCGAACCCGTCACATCAGTGTCGTAACCGGCTCGTCATGGACGATAGCGACTTCACCTACGCGGCTCCCTCCGACCCCCTGCTGAAGCGCCTGGCCATCATTGCGCTGGAGGTCGCCACCGGGCGCAACCGGCTGCGGCGGCTCTATTTCCAGCATCAGGCGAGCGGCTGGGAGGGCGCCAGTTTCTTCGATGTGGCCATCAAGGCCCTGTCCCTCGATCTGCGCTATGATGCGGAGCGGCTGGCGGCTTTGCCCAAGGAGGGGCCTCTGGTGGTGGTGTCCAACCACCCCTTCGGTGTGCTCGACGGCATCGTGATGTGCGCCCTGATGCGCAGGGCCCGGCCGGATTTTCTTGTGCTCACCAACGCCGTGCTGCTGCGCGCCCCCGAAATGCGCGACCACATGCTGCCCATCGATTTCACGGAGACCATCGAGGCCCAGCGCGCCAATGTGGCCTCACGCGCCAAGGCTCTGGCTCACCTCAAGAACGGTGGCTGCCTCGTGATCTTTCCCGCCGGCGCCATCTCCACCTCGCCAGACCGGCTGGGGCGCCGTCCCGCCGTGGATCCACCCTGGACGCCCTATCTGGCGCGGTTGGTCCAGAGCGCCAAAGCCCCTGTGGCTCCGATCTATTTTCGCGGGCAGAATTCGCGCCTCTTCCAGATCGTCAGCCACATCAGTCCGACCCTGAGGCTTGCGTTGTTCTTCCATGAGCTGAGCCGTAGAATCGGGACCCGCTGCGAGGTGGAGATCGGCGCGCCCATCGTCTTTGAGCAACTGGTCGCTTTCAAGGACCGTCAGTCCCTCGTGGCCCGCTTGCGAGAGGCGACCTATTCCCTAAGGGAATCAAAGCGCTTGGCCTGAGACTTGCTGCATCCTCCTGGTGGCGCTTGAACTTGCGGGTTAAAAATGCATTAACTGCGGGAGTGTCCACCATCGGGGGCAGGTTTGTTTACACGTGTTTGCATAGTCGCGGGCTTCGTTCTGGCTGGCAGCCAGATCGCACAAGCCCAGCAAAGCCCTCAGGCTCCCCGGCCTGCGGATACTGGCTATATCGACATGGGCTTCGCCTTTCTGAACAGCGCCTCGGATCGTCTGGGCACCTTCATCACCGATCAGTCCCAGAACACCAAGCTCAGCGTGTACGGCTGCCTCAACGGCGCCTCGGGGCCCATTTGCAGCTCTGGCGACAAGGCGGATCATATTTTTCTGCGCCAGCCAGCCGGTGCTCCCACCAGCGTCGGGGCCTTAGGGCTTGGCGGCGATTTGCAGGTGCGCGAGCGCATCCGGGTTTCGGGCGAACTGGTCTGGCAGCCCTATGTGATGGGCAAAGCCACTGACGCCGCCTGGACCCGGCAAAATCTGACGGGCGTGCGCGAGCCCGTGTCAGGCGGACAGGGCTTCAGGACCCAGTGGATGCTGTCCTACGACTTCACCAACGCGTTGAGCGCGGGCCTTGGTGCGAGCTACTCGTTGGCGACGCCGGATGTGGTGGACAGCCGCTTTGGCGCTCTGGCGGCGCCGCGCGGCGATCAGCGCAACTACGGCGCCTTCCTGCAGTTGCAATATCGCTTCGGTCAGGATCTGGCCCCCAAGACCAAATAATGGTCTGAGGCCATCAGGTCTGCGCGGCGCTCGGCCCCTATCCTCGCCCGCGATAGGACGCGACGCCCTGGTCGGGCACCCACAAGCCCTCGGGAACAACCCCGCTCTGCCAGAAGACGTCGATGGGAATGCCGCCGCGCGGATACCAGTAGCCGCCAATGCGCAGCCAGCGCGGACTCAGAAGCCCCACCAGATCCCGCCCGATCCGCACCGTGCAATCCTCATGGAAGGCGCCGTGGTTGCGGAAGGAGCCGAGATAGAGCTTCAGCGACTTGGACTCCACCAGCCACTGATCCGGCACATAATCGATCACGATATGGGCGAAGTCCGGCTGTCCCGTCACCGGGCACAGGGAGGTGAACTCCGGCACGGTGAACCGGGCCAGGTAATTCGTGTCGGGATGGGGGTTTGGCACGCGGTCGAGCTCCGCCTCCTCGGGAGAGGCGGGGAGGGGCGCGTGCTGGCCCAGAAGGTTGGGCGTGTCTGATTGCTTGACCATGTGGGTCGGGATAGAGGGACGCGGCGCCAGAATCAATCAGGGAATGCAGCTCAGGCGGGGCGAATTGTCCCATCCCCGGCGCTTTTTGCGCCTCAGTCGAAAGCGCAGGGGCCGTTTTCCCCGCAAGAGCCTTCCCCCCCGGCGAAAATCGCCGTAAAAGGCGGCGTCTTTTTCCGCAGACAAGGCAGAGGCCCTCATGACCGTCATCGTCGACATCCACGCCCGCGAAATTCTCGACAGCCGCGGCAATCCCACCATTGAAGTGGATGTGACCCTCGAAGACGGCGCCTTTGGCCGCGCCGCCGTTCCCTCGGGCGCCTCGACCGGCGCCCATGAGGCAGTGGAGCTGCGCGACGGCGACAAGAGCCGTTATGGCGGCAAGGGCGTGCTCAAGGCGGTCGAGAGCGTCAACACCGACATCATGGAAGCCCTGGTCGGCCACGACGCCGAAGATCAGGTGCGCATCGACGAGATCATGATCGCCCTCGACGGCACCCACAACAAGGCCAAGCTCGGCGCCAACGCCATTCTGGGCGTCTCGCTCGCCACCGCCAAGGCGGCCGCCGAATGCGCGGGCCTGCCGCTCTATCGCTATGTCGGCGGCACCCAGGCGCGCGTTCTGCCCGTCCCCATGATGAACATCGTCAACGGCGGAGCCCATGCGGACAACCCCATCGACTTCCAGGAATTCATGATCATGCCCGTGGGCGCGGGCTCCATCGCGGAGGCCGTGCGCTGGGGGGCGGAAGTCTTTCAGGTGCTGAAAGCGGGCCTCAAGAAGGCGGGCCACAACACCAATGTGGGCGACGAGGGCGGCTTCGCGCCGAACCTGCCGAGCGCCGAGGCGGCGCTGGACTTCTGCATGAAGGCCATCGAGCAGGCCGGTTTCAAGCCGGGCGTCGACATGTATCTGGGCCTCGATTGCGCCGCGACCGAGTTTTTTAAAGATGGCGCCTATCACTATGAGGGCGAGGGCGTCGTGCGCACCATCGAGCAACAGGTGGCCTATCT
>CAMDOY010000187.1 GCA_945903655.1 Rhizobium sp. Q54
CCAGCTTCGAGCGCCAGCGCCGCGAGCAGCAGGCGCTGCAGATGAAGCTGGTGAAGAAGCAGGAGGAGCATCGCCGCCACCTGCAGGCCTTCGTGGATCGCTTCCGCGCCCAGGCCACCAAGGCCCGGCAGGCGCAGTCGCGCCTCAAGATGCTGGCGCGCATGGAGCCGGTGTCGGCCATGGTGGACAGCCATGTGCTGCCCTTCGACCTGCCCTCCCCCGCCAAGCCCCTCTCGCCGCCCATAGTGGCCATGGAGGGCGCCAGCGTGGGCTATGGCGACAAGGCCATTCTGACGCGCCTGTCCCTCAGCATTTCCAACGACGACCGCATCGGCCTGCTGGGCTCCAACGGCAACGGCAAGTCGACCTTCGCCAAACTTGTCGCCGGGCGTCTGGACGCCATGAGCGGCGCGGTGCGGCGCTCGTCCAAGCTGGATGTGGGCTTTTTCGCGCAGCATCAGGTGGATGATCTGGCGCCGGGCGGCACGCCCTATAGCCATGTGGCCGAACTCATGCGCGACGGCACGGAGGCGAAGATCCGCGCCCGCTGCGCCCAGATGGGCTTTCCCAATGTGAAGGCAGACACGCGCGTCAGCGAATTGTCCGGCGGCGAAAAGGCCCGCCTGCTGATGGGCCTCGCCACCTTCACCGGCCCGCATCTGCTGATCCTCGACGAACCCACCAACCATCTGGACATCGACAGCCGCGCCCCGCTCATCGAGGCACTCAACGATTATCAGGGCGCCGTAATCCTGGTCTCCCATGATCGCTATCTGCTGGAGGCCTGCGCCGACCGGCTCTGGCTGGTGGCTGATGGCACGGTGAAGACCTTCGACGGCGACATGGACGAGTACCGCCGCTTCGTGCTGGAGCAGGCGCGGGCGGAGAGCCGCAAGAACACGAAACCCGGCGATGAGGACGAGCAGAAGGACACCCTCGCCGCCCAGCGCCAGAACAACGCCAAGACCCGCCGCGAAACCGCGCCCCTGCGCAAGAAGATCGAGGCGGTGGAGGCGCGCATGGCGAAGTTTTCAGGGCTCATCACCAAGGTGGACGACATGCTCGCCCATCCCGACGCCTATGCGAAGGATGCCGCGAAAGCCACGCACCTGGCGCAGCAACGGGCCGAGCTGGTACGCGCGCTGGCGGGGGCAGAGGAGGAATGGCTGGCCCTGTCGGAGGAGCTGGAGGCGGCGAGCGCCTGAGCCAGGCTCGGCCTGCCCTCAAGCCTTCTTTTGCCAGCCGCCGTTTTCGCCCTGCTGCCAGTAGGAGAGCTCCAGCCCCTTGGCCTTCAGCTCTTTCCACTGCGCGCGGGCGGCCTGCAATTCCTCGTCATTGTTGCCGTCGAACATGACCATGATGCGCGCATAGTCCGCATCCCCCGCCTCCAGCACCGGGGCGACTTTGGCGCCCTCGATGAAGAAGCGGATCTCGGCGCCATTGGGATTTTCCGGCCCCGTGGTGAGATAGACCGGCTGCAACTCGGCGTCCTCTTCGGCCGCGGTGCCATGGGGAAGGAAGTTCTCATCCCCCAAATTCCACAAAAGCTCGTCGAGCGCCGCGACACGCTCTTGCGTGGACATCTGCACCACAACGGTCCAGTCCTTCTCGAGGGAGCGCTCGAGCAGGATCGGCAGCGTCTTTTCAAGGGGCTGACGGGTGAGGTGGTAGAACCAGACGTCCATCATTGCCCCGTCAGAATAATGAAATTGCGTTCGGTGAGCGTCCAGAGCAGTCCAATGTCGACGCCCCCGCCCACATGTTCCTCGACCTTGCCGGACACATAGACATCTCCACGCTCCTGGGAGCCGCGCAGATAGTCCGCCGCATCGCTCGCCATGCGCCGCGTGGTCGCCTCCGCGCGCGAAGGCGCCCATTTCAGCGCGGAGACGAGCGCGGCTTCCTGCACCCGCTCGAAACTGGCGAGCAGCGGCCCATCGGCGGGCATGGTGATCTTGGCCTCGAAGCCCACGAAGGCGTCAGCCTTGCAGCGCAGCACCCCATCGATGCGGGCGCGCGTCACAAGGTCGAAATTATCGAGCCCAGCGCTGGCGCCGCGCGAGACCACCAGCGGCTTGATGAACTCAGGCTTGAGATCGCCCACCGCCCGCACCATGGCCTCCTTGAACCCGGCGCAGCCAGCCGTCTGCGCGCAGGCGGGCGCGGCTGCGCCAGCAAGAAGCGCCAGAACCGGAAGAAGGTTGCGAATCCAAGACATGGCGGCCATCCCGGCGAAAGCTCAGCCTTCGTAATGCTCCGCCACGAGTCTGTCGAGCAGGCGCACGCCCCAACCCGAGCCCCAACTCTGGTTGATGTCGTTTTGCGGCGAGGCCATGCCGGTGCCCGCGATGTCCAGATGCGCCCAGGGCACATCATTGACGAAGCGCTGGAGGAGTTGCGCGGCGGTGATCGAGCCCGCATGGCGCCCGCCCACATTCTTCATGTCGGCGAATTTGGAGTCGATCAATTTGTCGTAAGCCGGGCCCATGGGCATGCGCCAGACCTTCTCGCCGGTGGCGAGGCCCACCTGGGTCAGCCGCTCCGAGAGTTCGTCGCTGTTGGAGAAGAGCCCCGCGTATTCATTGCCCAGCGCCACCAGAATGGCGCCCGTCAGGGTCGCCAGATTGATCATGAACTTCGGCTTGAACTTGCCCTGAATGTGCCAGAGCACATCGGCCAGCACGAGGCGGCCTTCGGCGTCCGTGTTGATGATCTCGATCGTCTGGCCCGACATGGATTTCACGATGTCGCCGGGACGCTGGGCCGTGCCGCTGGGCATGTTCTCCACGAGGCCGATGGCGCCGATGGCGTTGACCTTGGCCTTGCGGGCGGCCAACGCATGCATGAGGCCGGTGACGCAGGCGGCGCCGGCCATATCGCCCTTCATGTCCTCCATGCCGCCGCCGGGCTTGATCGAGATGCCGCCGGAATCAAAGGTGACGCCCTTGCCGATGAAGGCGACGGGGGCCGCGCCCTTCTTGCCGCCGTTCCAACGCATGATGACGAGGCGGCTCTCATGGATGGAGCCCTGCCCCACGCCCAGCAGCGCGTTCATGCCGAGCTTGGTCATGGCCTTGACGTCCAGCACCTCGATCTCGACCCCCAGCTTCGACAATTCGCTGGCGCGCTTGGCGAACTCAATGGGAAAGAGCACATTCGGCGGCTCGTTGACGAGGCTGCGGGCGAGCTTCACCCCATCGGCCAGCGCATTGGCGTGACCCATGGCCCGGCGAACCGCCTTGGGATCGGCGACGCCGATGGTCACCTTCACCACCTTCGGCTTGTCGTCCTCGTCCTTCTTCTTGGTCTTGTAGAGATCGAACTGATAGGCGCGCAGCTGCACGCCCATGGCGAATTCAGCCGCCGCCACCACGGGGTCGCCGCGCCACTCTGGCAAATCAAGCAGAATCGCCACGGACGCCGCCCCATTGGCCTTGCCCATGGCATGGCCGCCCATGGCGACATAATCGAGCTCAGGAGCGCCCGGCGAAGGCTTCTTGGCGGGAGCTGCGCCAGCGACCACCAGACGCCCCACGCCAAGGCCCGCAGGCGCCAGCAGGTCCATAGCCGACGAGGGCTTGCCCTTGAACTTGGCGGTCGCCGCCGCCCGCTTCACCAGATCGGCGGCGGGTCCAAGCGCCTTCTGGGTGGCGGCGGAGAGGGCGAGCTCATCGCCAGCGAAGATGATCAGCGTCTCGGCGCCGCCTTCCGTCTTGATGTCCGCAAGGCTGGAGAATGACACTTCAATGGTCGGGGACATGTTGATCCTTTCGGGAAGGCTGAGGCGCGGGCCCCTGAGTTCTGGCGCATCATGGGAAGGTTCAGCTCCCGGCGCAACATCCCTTATCTGCGATTCGCCACGAAAAGGCCTCAGGCGGGTGTTGAGAGTGTCCTTCCTGTCACGCAGGTTAACCAAGATGCGGTGGCGCCACGACGATCAGTCGAACATGACTTGCGGCCCGGTGGCGGGCGCAGTAGCGATGAGGGGGCGCTTCATGACCCAAGAGACCCCATCCATCCGTTCATCAGGCCGACCCGGACACCACAGACACTATGTCCTTGATTGAACGATACATTTTTCGCATGGCGAGCCTATCGTTCCTGGCTGCGCTCGGCGGCCTCACCGGGGTGATCTGGGTCACCCAGGCCCTGAAGGATTTTGATCTCCTGACCTCCAAGGGTCAGTCGATGCTCATTTTTTTCTCCGCGACGAGCCTGATCATTCCCTCTCTCGTGATGATCATCGCGCCCATCGCGCTCTTCGCCGCAGTGCTTTTCACGCTCAATAAATTGAACAGCGACAGTGAATTGGTGGTCCTGAGCGCGGCGGGCCTGTCGCCCGGCCGCCTGTTGCGGCCCTTCGCGATCCTGATGATTCTCGTCGCCCTGCTGGTCGGGGCCATGTCGCTGTGGCTGATGCCCTCCAGTTTCGCGCTGCTGCGCAACCTGCTCTCCCAGATCCGCTCCGATTTTCTGTCCCGCGTGGTGCGCGAAGGACAATTCACCTCGCTCGATCAAGGGTTTGTGTTCCATTACCGAGAACGCGGGCCAGGCGGGGCCCTGCGCGGAATCTTCATGCAGGACCGCCGCGATCCCACGCGCACCAACACCTATATCGCCGAGAATGGCCTTACGATCTCCAATGGAAGTGAGAACTATCTGGTCCTCGAAAAGGGCAGCATGCAGCGCCAGACGGCCTCTAACCAGGACCCGGTGATCGTGGTTTTCGAACGCTACGCCATTGATCTCTCCCAATTCGGGGAAGACACGGCGGGCGCGCCGCTGAAACCCCGGGAGCGCAGCACCCGCGCGCTGCTGGAGCCGAATCTGGCGGATCCCTATACGAGGGCGAACATCGGCCCCATGCGCTCCGAATTGCACGACCGTTTCGTGAACCCGCTCTACGCGCTGGCTTTCGGCATGATCGCCTTCGCGGCGCTGTCGCAGGCGCGCACCACCCGACAAGGCCGGGGGATCGCCATCATGAGCGCCATTCTGGTGGTCATTGGCGTGCGCGGGCTGGGCTTTGGCGTGGCGGCGCTTGTGGCGCGGCATACCTGGGCCATCGGGGCGCTCTACCTCTTCCCCCTCCTCACCACGGGAGCGGCGGCCGCCTACGCCTTTGGCCTCCCGGCCCGCTTGACCCGTATCACCCGATCCGCCCCCCGGGCCGGATCGCCCATGGCGGGTTGAGCATGGTCGGCTGGACACTCACACGCTATTTGGCGAAGCGCTTCGCCCTCACCATCCTGGCGGTGTTCGCCTCCATTTTCATGCTGATCTATCTTGTTGATTTTGTTGAAATGCTGCGGCGCTCCAGCAGCCTTCCCTCCGCCTCGGCGGCGCTGGTGGCCTATCTGTGCCTGCTAAGGGTCCCGGCTATTTCAGAGCAGGTGCTCCCCTTTGCGGTTCTGGCGGGCTGCATGTTCGCCTTCGTCAACCTGTCCCGGCGCCTCGAATTGGTGGTCGCGCGGGCGGCGGGCGTTTCGGTCTGGCAATTTCTGACGCCCCCGGCCATGGTCGTGCTGGCGATCGGCATCTTCTCCATCACGGTCTACAACCCCATCTCCGCCTGGAGCAAGGAACAGGCCGACCGCATCGAGACCGATCTGTTTCGCGGCGGCAAAAGCCTGACGAGCGCCAGCATGTGGATCCGCCAGCGCAGCGTGGATGGTCAGGCGATCCTGCGGGCCGAGAACTCAAGCGATGGCGGCAGCAAGCTCTCGACGGTGTCGGTCTTCGTCTACCACCCCGATGGCTCGTTTCATGAGCGGGTGGACGCCGCCTCGGCGCAGCTCAAGCCGGGCTTTTGGGAGCTCAGGGATGTGCTGATCAGCGCCCCCGACGACGAGCCGCACTCCCATGAGACCTACCTTCTGGCCACCTATCTGACCCCGGACCAGGTGACCCAGTCCTTCGTGGCGCCCGACGCGGTCTCCTTCTGGCGACTGCCGGAGGTGAGCTGGCGAACCGAACAGGCGGGCCTCGACGCCAACCGGTACCGGTTGCGGCACCAGACGCTTCTGGCGCGGCCCTTGATGCTCCTAGCCATGTTGTTGATCGCCGCTTCTTTTTCCTTAAGGTTCTTTCGATTTGGCGGCGTCGCCCGGACGGTTGCGGGTGGCGTTATAGCCGGGGTCGTGCTTTATGTAGCGACGAAACTGGTCGGTGATCTGGGTGGCGCAGGACTTCTGAGCGCTCCGGTTGCCGCTTGGACCCCCGCGTTTTTGGGGACTCTGCTTGGTGCGCTCGTGTTGTTGAACCAGGAGGATGGCTAGATGGGGCGGCGTATCGGCCCCCAGGGAAGACTAGGACTGACCACGGACGCGTTCCGGGGATCCCTGTTGCTGTGCCTGCTGTCCTTGATCTTCGCCAGCGCCTCGGCTCCGGCGACGGCTGCGCCCCCGGACCCCCCGGCGAAACAAGCCCAAAAGCCCAAGGACCGCCTGCTCCTGCAAGCGCAGGAGATGATCTACGACCGCAACAAGAACACCATTGAAGCGCGTGGCCAGGTCCAGATCTATTATCAGGGCCGTGTGCTTCAGGCGGATCGGGTGATCTACGATCAGGTCACCAAAAGGGTCCATGCGCAAGGCAACGCCAAGCTGACAGAACGG
This sequence comes from Rhizobium sp. Q54, assembly GCA_945903655.1. Lineage (GTDB taxonomy): Bacteria > Pseudomonadota > Alphaproteobacteria > Rhizobiales > Beijerinckiaceae > Terripilifer. The sequence goes on from CAMDOY010000187.1 coordinate 6,618, forward strand.
GATGGCACGGCCTCCTATTCGGATCGATTTGAACTGACGGACGACTTCAAGGAGGGTTTTGTCGACTCCATCCGCACGGATGCGAGCGACAAGACCTATATGACCGGCGCCCGCGCGGAGCGGTCTGCAGGCAATGTGATGGTGCTCGACCGGGCCACCTACACCGCCTGCCCCGCCTGCGATGAAGACCCGACCAAACCGCCGCTGTGGCAGGTCCGCGCCAAGCGGATCATCCACAACAAGGACGAACAAACCATCTATTATGAGGACGCCACCTTGGAATTGATGGGCGTTCCCCTGGTCTATCTGCCCTATTTCTCGATGGCCGACCCCAGCCAGAAGCGCAAGACCGGTTTCCTGCTGCCCTCCTATTCGGTGACGGAGAGGCTGGGCGCGGGACTCAAGGCTCCGTTCTTCTGGGCGATCGCCCCCAATTACGATCTGACCCTGTCGCCCTCCATCTACTCGACCCAGGGGGT
>CAMDOY010000188.1 GCA_945903655.1 Rhizobium sp. Q54
GGGCTGGCGGCATGGTGCTGCGCACCCTGACCGATGCAGAGCGGGAGGCGCGCGAGCGCGCCCTCGTGGATGCGCGCGGTCGTGAGGAAGAAGATCGTCGTCGCGCTGAAATTGAAGCCGTGGCCCGCGCCGAGCGCGAGGCGCGCGAAAAGATCGAGCGCGAGGCCGCCGAGGCCCGCAAGAAGGAAGAAGAGGCCCGCCGCAGCCAGGAGGCTGAGGTCAGGCGTCGCTCCGAGCAGGAGGCTGCGCGCCGTCTTGCTGGCGGCCAGCCCGCCCCGCCGCCGCCGCCCGGCACACGCAAATCGGTTCAGCCTCTGGCTGGCGCTTCCGCCAACGAGCCTGCGGCGTCCGCCGCCACCGCCGCCGCCCCTGGCGTGCGTCGCACCAATGAGACCGAAGAGGAAAAGCGGGTCATCCGCCGTCCCGGTCTGCCCACCAAGGTCATCCTGCCGCCCGCCAAGCCGGCGCGTGGCGCCGAGGTCAAGACTCGCGGTCGTCTCACCGTCACCAACGCCGTGGCGGAGGAGGAGGAGCGGACGCGTTCGGTCGCATCCTTCCGCCGCCGCATGCAGCGGCTGACGGGCCGTGGCCAGCAGCAGAAGGAAAAGCTGCAGCGCGAAGTCATCCTGCCCGAGACCATCACCATCCAGGAGCTCGCCAACCGCATGTCGGAGCGGGCCGTGGACGTGATCAAGCTTCTCATGCGCCAGGGCGAGATGCGCAAGATCACCGACGTGATCGACGCCGATACGGCCCAGCTCATCGCTGAGGAGATGGGTCATACGGTCAAGCGCGTGGCCGAATCCGACGTCGAGGAGGGCCTCTTCGATACGCCCGACACCGACGAGCATCTGGTGCCCCGTCCCGCCGTCGTCACCATCATGGGCCATGTCGATCACGGCAAGACCTCATTGCTCGACGCCATCCGTCACGCCAATGTGGTCTCCGGCGAGGCCGGCGGCATCACCCAGCATATCGGCGCCTATCAGGTTACGGCGCCGGGCGGCGTGCCCGTGACCTTCATCGACACCCCCGGCCACGCGGCCTTCACCGCCATGCGCGCCCGCGGCGCCAAGGTGACGGACATTGTGGTGCTGGTGGTGGCGGCGGACGACGGCGTCATGCCCCAGACCATCGAGGCGATCAGCCATGCGAAGGCGGCCAAGGTGCCGTTGATCGTGGCGATCAACAAGATCGACAAGCCCGACGCCAAGCCCGAGCGCGTGCGCAGCGAATTGCTGCAATATGAAGTTCAGGTCGAAACCCTGGGCGGCGACGTGCTCGAGGTCGAGGTCTCCGCGCTCAAGAAACTGAATCTCGACAAGCTGCTTGAGGCCATCGCCCTGCAGGCCGAATTGCTTGATCTGCATGCTGACCCCGAGCGCGCCGCCGAAGGCACGGTCATCGAGGCGCGGCTGGATCGTGGCCGCGGTCCCGTGGCCACCGTGCTTGTGCAGCGCGGTACGCTGAGCGTGGGCAACATCATCGTGGCGGGCTCCCAGTGGGGCCGCGTGCGCGCCCTGCTCGACGACAAGGGCGCTCATATGGCCTCAGCGCGTCCTTCTTTCCCGGTGGAGGTGCTCGGCTTCTCCGGCGCGCCTGAAGCGGGTGACCGCATGGCGGTCGTGGACAGCGAGGCCCGCGCCCGTGAAATCACCGAATATCGTGAGCGTCAGAAGCGCGAAAAGGCCGCCGTGCGCGGCGGTTCGGCGCGCGGTTCGCTCGCCGACATGATGTCCCAGCTCAAGACGGCGGGCCGCAAGGAATTCCCGCTGGTCATCAAGGGCGACGTGCAGGGCTCCGTCGAGGCGATCATGTCCGCCCTCGAAAAGCTCGGCACCGAAGAGGTCTGCGCGCGGATCGTCCATGCGGGCGTGGGCGGCATCAGCGAGTCCGATATCTCTCTGGCGGAGGCCTCAGGCGCCGCCGTGATCGGCTTCAACGTGCGCGCCTACAAGGAAGCGGCGGAACTCTCCGAGCGCTCTGGCATCGAAATCCGCTATTACAACATCATCTACAACCTCGTGGATGACGTGAAGGCGGCCATGTCCGGCCTGCTTTCGCCGACCCTTCGCGAAGACATGCTCGGCAACGCCGAGATTCTCGAAGTCTTCAACATCACCAAGGTCGGCAAGGTCGCGGGTTGCCGCGTCAGCGACGGCCGTGTGGAGCGCGGCGCGAATGTGCGCCTCATCCGCGACCGCGTGGTGGTGCACGAGGGCAAGCTCTCGACGCTCAAGCGCTTCAAGGACGAGGTCAAGGAAGTCGTCGCCGGTCAGGATTGCGGCATGGCTTTCGAGCTCTACCAGGACATGCGCGCGGGCGACATCATCGAGTGCTACCGCGTCGTGGAGGTGAAGCGCAGCCTCTAAGGCCGCGCTTCGCCCATATCTTTCGAATGTTTGGGGCAATGGGGCGAAGCCATCTTGTCCCGCGCTGCAAACAGGCGTATTCCCCGCCGCCGTCGGACCTGCTGGCGTCTATCGCGCAGGCCTCGGGCGGCGACGCGAGGTCCGCGTCGCCTGCAGCTTCACATGCATGCGTCCGCCAGGCCTGAGCAGGCCTGGCGCGCCGCCTTCGGGCTCCACAGGGGCGCGAAGTTTTCGGAGTCGATGACGAATGTCGCGAGCCCATCACAGCACCAGCGGCGAGCCGTCCCAGCGCATGCTGCGCGTGGCGGAATTGATCCGTCACTCCATGGCGGAGCTGCTCGCGCGCGGCGATGTTCTGGATCCGGTTCTGGAGGCCAATGTGGTCACGGTGCCGCGCGTGCGCATGAGCCCGGATCTGAAGCTCGCCACCATCTTCGTCATGCCGCTGGGCGGTCTGAACGGCGCGGAGGTCATCGCGGCGCTGGAGCGCAACAAGAAGTTTCTGCGCGGCGAGGTCAGCCGCAAGATCAATCTGAAGTTCGCGCCCGAGCTTCGCTTCCGCATGGATGAGTCCTTCGAAAACGCGGCCAAGATCGACGCGTTGCTGAACTCCCCCAAGGTGCGCGGCGACCTCGACGACCCCTCCTGAGCTGGCCCCTTCAGGCGCCGCCTACCAAGACAAATGAGACAGACATGAATCAGCGCCGCTCCACGCGGGTCGACATCAACGGCTGGATCGTGCTCGACAAGCCCGTCGGCATGACCTCGACCCACGCCGTCTCCCGCCTCAAGCGCATCTTCAACGCCAAGAAGGCGGGCCATGCGGGCACGCTGGACCCGCTGGCCTCCGGCATCCTGCCCGTGGCCTTTGGCGAGGCCACCAAGACCGTGCCCTTCGTGCAGGATGGCGAGAAGGCCTATCGCTTCACCGTGCGCTGGGGGATCGAGACCGACAGCGACGATTCCGACGGCGCCATGGTGCGCACGAGCGATCTGCGCCCCGGCCCCGATCAGGTGGCCGACGCTCTGGCCTATTTCACCGGCACGATCATGCAGATCCCGCCCGCCTATTCGGCCATCAAGATCAATGGCGAGCGCGCCTATGATCTGGCCCGCGACGGGGAGGAGGTGATCCTCGCCCCCCGGCCTGTGACCATCAATTCCCTGGAGCTGATCTCCACCACCGAGGACGAGGCGGTGCTGGAGGCCCAATGCACCAAGGGCACCTATGTGCGCGCCATCGCGCGCGACCTTGGCCGGCATCTCGGCTGCCTTGGCCATGTGACGGCCCTGCGCCGGACAAGGGTCGGGCCCTTCACGGAAGCTGATCTCGTGCAGCTCGGCGAGATGGAGGAGGAGGGGCTTGATCCCTTCAGCCTCATGCTCCCGGTCGAGGCGGGCCTCACCGAGGTCGCCTGCGTGGTGGTGGACCGTGATGGGGCGGCGCGACTGCGGCGTGGCCAGTCGATCATCCTGCGGGGCCGCGATGCGCCAGCGGGCGGCGCGGCCTATGCGGCCTGCGGCGGCGTTCCCGTGGCCTTCGGCGAGGTGACCCAGGGCGAGCTAGTGCCCTCCAGGGTGTTCAACCTGCCGTTCTGAGGCTTTGCCCGCCATGGGGTGGCCTTCCCCGCAAAATCGTGTATAAGCCGCCCAGCGCGGGGCCATCCCCGCGCTAATCGTGTTTGGACCTTGCTGGACGACATCCCGGCCAGGCCCGTGTTTTATCAAAGCCTTCCGCCCTGCGGAGGGCGCCACCGGAAAGGACATACGATGTCGATTACCGCAGAGCGCAAGCAGGCGCTGATCAAGGAACATGGCGCCAAGACTGGCGACACCGGTTCGCCCGAGGTTCAGGTCGCGATCCTGACCGAGCGCATCACCAACCTCACCGAGCACTTCAAGACCCACGTCAAGGACAACCATTCCCGCCGTGGTCTGCTCAAGCTGGTCTCCCAGCGCCGCCAGCTTCTCGACTATGTGAAGCGTCGCGACGAGCCCCGCTACAAGGCTCTCATCGAGCGTCTCGGCATCCGCCGCTGACCTCAAAGCCGGTTCTCACCGGCGCAATGGCTGCGGGCGAAGGCGCCCTCAGCCTTTCCGGAGATCGGGCCTTTGGCCCCCTCCGGCGGGAACGGCGGCATGGGGTCGTCGTTTCAACAGGGAAGATCCCTGCGCCATGCGGCAGGATCGCCGGACGCTGTTTCCCAGACCCGCCCCACTGCGGCTCTACAGCCTCTCGCCGTCTTGCTCATGGCCTCGCGCGCTTCCCGCGTCATGAAAGATGTAAGACATGTTCGAAATCCATCGTGAAGAACTCGACTGGGCCGGGCGCAAGCTGGTCCTCGAAACGGGCCGGGTGGCCCGTCAGGCCGACGGCGCCGTGTGGGCGAGCTATGGTGAAACCACCGTGCTGGCCACCGTCGTCTCCGCCAAGAAGCCGAAAGTGGGCGTGGACTTTTTCCCCCTCACCGTGAACTATCAGGAAAAGGCCTTTGCGGCTGGCCGCATTCCCGGCGGCTATTTCAAGCGCGAGGGTCGTCCCTCCGAGCGTGAGACGCTGATCTCCCGCCTGATCGACCGCCCGATCCGCCCCCTCTTCCCCGAGGGCTATCGCCACGACACCCAGGTGGTCGTGACCGTTCTGTCCCATGACCTCGAGAACGATCCGGACATCCTGTCCATGGTCGCCGTCTCCGCCGCCCTGACCATCTCCGGCATCCCCTTCATGGGCCCCGTGGGCGCCGCCCGCGTCGGCTACATCAATGGCGCGCTGAAGCTGAACCCCACCATCGACGAGATGAAGGATTCAGGCCTCGAGCTCGTCATGGCCGGCACCGCCGACGCCGTGCTGATGGTCGAGTCGGAAGCCAAGGAGCTTTCCGAAGAGACCATGCTCGAAGCCGTCATGACCGGCCATCGCGGCTTCCAGGCTGTGGTTGACGCCATCATCCGCCTCGCGGAGAAGGCCGCCAAGGAGCCCCGCGAGCTGGTGCTGCCCGTCAAGACCGAAATCGAGACGGCCCTCAGCGCCATCGCCGAAGTCGAGCTGCGCGACGCCTACAAGAAGACCATCAAGCAGGAGCGCTACGCCGCCGTCGACGCCGTGAAGGCGAAGACCATGGCCGCGATCTTCCCCGAGGGTCAGGAGCCTAAGTTCGACAAGCAGCTCGTCGGCGAGGTCTTCCATGACCTGCAGGCGAAGGTTGTGCGCAACAACATCCTCGACACTGGCATCCGCATCGACGGCCGCGACGTGCGCACCGTGCGCCCGATCCTGGCGCAGGTCGGCGTGCTGCCGCGCACCCATGGTTCGGCGATCTTCACCCGCGGCGAGACGCAGGCGCTGGTGGTTGCGACCCTCGGCACCGGCGAGGACGAGCAGTACATCGACTCCCTGGAAGGCACCTACAAGGAGCGCTTCCTGCTCCACTACAACTTCCCTCCCTACTCCGTTGGCGAGACCGGCCGCATGGGTTCGCCCGGCCGCCGCGAAATCGGCCATGGCAAGCTCGCCTGGCGCGCCGTGCGCCCGATGCTGCCGACCCAGGCCGAGTTCCCCTACACGATCCGCGTCGTGTCGGAGATCACGGAGTCCAACGGCTCCTCCTCCATGGCCACGGTCTGCGGCGCCTCGCTGGCGCTGATGGACGCGGGCGTGCCCCTGACGCGTCCCACGGCGGGCATCGCCATGGGCCTCATCCTCGAGGGTGAGCGCTTTGCAGTCCTGTCCGACATTCTGGGCGACGAGGATCACCTCGGCGACATGGACTTCAAGGTGGCCGGCACCGATCAGGGCGTCACATCCCTCCAGATGGACATCAAGATCGCCGGCATCACCGAAGAGATCATGCGCGTCGCCCTCGCCCAGGCGAAGGATGGCCGTCTGCATATTCTCGGCGAGATGAGCAAGGCGCTGACCGGCGCCCGCTCGGAGCTGGGCGAATTCGCCCCGCGCATCGAGACCCTGAAGATCCCCACGGACAAGATCCGCGAAGTGATCGGCACGGGCGGCAAGGTGATCCGCGAGATCGTCGAAAAGACCGGCGCCAAGATCAACATCGATGACGATGGCACTGTGAAGATCGCGTCCTCCGACGGCAACTCGATCAAGGCGGCCATCGCCTGGATCCGCTCCATCGCGTCGGACCCGGAAGTGGGTCTGGTTTACGAGGGCACTGTCGTGAAGACGACGGACTTCGGCGCCTTCGTGAACTTCTTCGGCGCCCGCGACGGCCTCGTGCATATCTCGCAGCTCGCCGCCCAGCGCGTCGCCAAGACCACCGATGTCGTCAAGGAAGGCGACAAGGTCAAGGTGAAGCTCATGGGCTTCGATGATCGCGGCAAGGTGCGCCTGTCCATGCGCGTCGTCGACCAGCAGACCGGCGAAGACCTCGAGGCCAAGCAGAAGGCTGAAGGCCGTGCCGATGGCGAGCAGCCCGCTGAATAGGGCTTTTGCGCCTGACTGAACGAGAAAAGCGCCCTTGCGGGGGCGCTTTTTTTGTGTGGTGATTGATGCTGGAACAGGCGGTCTTTCGCTGTCCTAGTCGAACAGCCCGCCAATCGTCTTCCCGACCGAACTCATCCCATCCATCACCGTGGAGATGACGGGGATGCGGCTCTCCTCGGGCTCCTTTTCGAGCATCGAGGGCGGCGGGGGGACATATGCTGGCCGGGGCGCTGGGACAGGCTGGGCCGCCACGCGGGCTGGCTTGGCGTCT
>CAMDOY010000189.1 GCA_945903655.1 Rhizobium sp. Q54
GGCGAGGCGAGGGGCGAATTGATGGGTGGCAAGTAATGGAGCCTTCACCTCCCAACATGCCACGCATTCTTGTGGTCGAGGATGAGTCGGCCCTGTCGCTTTTGTTGAGCTACAATCTGGAATCCGAGGGTTACGCCGTCGCTCGCGCAGAGCGGGGCGACGACGCGGAGATCATGCTGGCTGAATCCACGCCTGATCTCGTGATCCTAGACTGGATGCTGCCGGGCGTCTCCGGCTTTGAACTGTGCCGCCGCATGCGCGCCCGCGAGGCGACCCGCGATCTGCCGGTCATCATGCTCACCGCGCGCGGCGAGGAGAGCGAGCGGGTGCGTGGCCTCTCCATCGGCGCCGACGACTATGTGGTGAAGCCCTTCTCAGTGCCAGAGCTCATGGCGCGGGTGCGCTCCTTGTTGCGGCGCGCTCGGCCCGAGCGCATCGCCGGGCGCCTGCAACTGGGCGATCTCACCCTCGACCGCACGGCGCGGCGCGTGCGCCGCGGCGAGCGCGACATTCATCTGGGGCCGACCGAGTTCCGGCTGCTGGAGCATCTCATGGAAAAGCCGGGCCGCGTCTTCACCCGCGCGCAATTGCTGGACTCGGTCTGGGGAGATGCGGCGGAGATCGACGAGCGCACGGTGGACGTCCATGTGGGCCGTCTGCGCAAGGCCATCGTTCGCGGGCGCGAGCGCGACCCGCTGCGCACCGTCCGCGGCGCGGGCTACGCTTTCGACGAGACCTTCACCAAGGCCTGAGGCTTCCGAACTCAGACATGAAAAAGCCCGGCGCGCCCAAATGGCGGCCGGGCTTTTGCGTGGAAGAATGATTCAGGTGAGGCGGCTGAGTTGTTGGGCGCGACGATCGCGGTCGCGGCGACGGTCCTGGCTTGGCTGATAGGCGATGCGGGCGTGATGGCCGCAATAGGTGTCGCCGATGGGAGATTTGCTGCCGCAGTAGCGAAACTCGGGCGTGGCCGGGTCGCCCAACGGCCAGCGGCACATGGATTCCTTGAGCTCCATAATCGTGACCCGCTCGGACATGGGGATCACGACTTCTTCCGTGGGTCGCAGGATGGTCTCGACCTCGGCGCGGGGCGCGAAGGCCAGGGCTGTGGCCCCGCGCGTCTGGGGCGCTGATGCGCGGGTCATGGTGGGGGTGGCCCGCTGGCTATGGCCCGAGCCATGGGACTGCGGGCTCGTCTGCGGTTTGGCGGCGGGGCGGGGACGGGGCGCTTGCTGTCCGGGGGTTTTCACCCTGCCCGAAAGGCCCAGACGATGCACCTTGCCGATCACCGCGTTGCGGGTGATGCCATTGGCCAGTTCAGCCGCGATCTGACTCGCGCTCTTCCCATCGAGCCAAAGCTTTCGCAACTGTTCGACGCGCTCATCAGTCCAGGACATGCGTCCTCCATCCAGTCTAGAACACCGCAGCCGAAAACAGAATCAACAAGTGCCCGCAGCAACGGCTCTTACCGTTGTCGAACTCACGCGCCACACTCTGTTATGGTCCGCCACACACGATATGTCGTAGTCGACGAAGGAGACGCTACACTAGCCATTGATTCAGGTCCAAGCATCCCGGGCCTCTAGATTCTGTTTTCCCCAGCCGACTTGCGTCTGCGCGCCGTTTTCGGAGTCAAACCGTGAACGAAAGGGCGGGATGGGCGCCCCGGAGGGATCTGACCCTCCAGTGTGGCTTCTATTTGACCATAGCCTTCTGATTTCATAGACTGTGGATAAAGCATGAAGCGCCGCCCACGAGGGCGGCGTTTGGTTTTCAGGCCGTCCAGCGCGAGAAGTTCCATGGCTGATCCGATGTCCTCCGCCCCCCAGATTCCTTCGGCGATCCTGCCGACCTATGCGCGCGCCGATGTGGCCTTCGCGCGAGGCGATGGCTGCTGGCTGGAAGCGACCGACGGGTCGCGTTATCTCGATTTCGGCGCGGGCATCGCGGTCTGCTGCCTGGGCCATGGCCATCCCCATCTGGTTGAAGCGCTCATCGATCAGGGCCGCAAGCTCTGGCATGTCTCCAACCTCTTCCGCATTCCCGAAGCGGAGCTGCTGGCCAAGCGCCTCACGGACGCCAGCTTCGCCGACTATGTCTTCTTCACCAATTCCGGCGCCGAGGCGCTGGAAGGCGCCATCAAGACCGCGCGCAAATATCATGCGGTGGGCGGCCATCCCGAGAAGTTCCGGCTGATCACCTTCGAGGGCGCCTTCCACGGGCGCACGCTGGCGACCATCGCGGCGGGCGGCAACCCCAAGTATATCGATGGCTTCGGCCCCAAGGTGGAGGGCTTCGACCCCGTGCCCTTCGGCGACCTGGTGGCGGTGAAGGCCGCGATCACGCCGGAGACGGCGGGCGTGTTGGTGGAGCCGATCCAGGGCGAGGGGGGCATCCGCGTGCCCCCGTCTTCTTTCATGCGGGGCCTGCGGGCCCTGTGCGACGAGCATGGCCTCATGCTGGTGGTCGATGAAGTGCAGAGCGGCATGGGCCGCACGGGCAAGCTCTTCGCCCATGAGCTTGTCGGCGTGACCCCCGACATTCTCGCCACCGCCAAGGGCATCGGCGGCGGCTTCCCTTTGGGCGCCTTCATGGCGACCCGCGAGTCCGGGCGCGGCATGATTGTGGGAACCCATGGCTCCACCTATGGCGGCAATCCGCTGGCCACGGCCTGCGGCAATGCGGTGCTGGATGTGGTGCTGGCTCCGGGCTTCCTCGACGACGTCGCCCGCAAGGGCCTCGCGCTGAAGCAGCGCCTCGCCGCCCTGCAGGACGCCCATCCCCAGATCATCGCGGAGATTCGCGGCGAGGGCATGATGCTGGGCATTCGCACCCATGTGCCCAACACCGAATTCGCCGTCGCGGCGCGCGCGCAACATATGCTTGTCATCCCCGCAGGAGACAATGTGGTGCGCTTGCTGCCGCCCCTCATCGCGGGGGAGGAAGAATTCGCGGAAGCCATCGCCAGGCTTGACAGGGCATGCCGGCATCTGGAGGCGGATCTCGCCGGCAAGAGGAATGGATCGTCATCATGAAGTCCCCGGTGAAGCACTTCCTCGACCTGTCGGACATCCCGGCGCTGGAGCTGCGGCGCATCCTGGATGCAGGCGCAGCGATCAAGAGCGTCCGGCGCAAGGGCGTCAACGCCGCAGATAGCCCGCTGGACGGCAAGGTGCTGGCGATGATCTTTGACCAGCCTTCGACGCGCACCCGCGTCTCCTTTGAGGTGGGCATGCGCGAACTGGGTGGCGAGACCATCATGCTCACGGGCGCCGAAATGCAGTTGGGCCGGGGCGAGACCATCGCAGACACGGCGCGCGTTCTCTCGCGTTATGTGGACGCCATCATGATCCGCATTCTTGATCACCAGGACATGGTGGAGCTGGCCGCTCACGCCAGCGTTCCCGTCATCAACGGTCTGACCAAGCGCACCCATCCCTGTCAGGTCATGGCTGATGTGATGACCTTCGAGGAGCATCGCGGCCCCATCAAGGGCCGCACGGTGGCCTGGACCGGCGACGCCAACAATGTGCTGGCGAGCTGGATCCATGCGGCGCAGCGATTCGATTTCACCATCCGCGTCGCCACGCCGCCTGAATTGGCCCCGCCGGCCTCCCTGATCGCCTGGGCGAAGGCCAATGGCGCGCGCCTGGAGTTGACCACCGATCCTTTCGCCGCCGTTGACGGCGCGGATGCGGTCATCTCCGATTGCTGGGTCTCCATGGGCGATGAGACGGAGGCGCGCAGTCGTCATAATCTGCTGGCGCCCTATCAGGTCAACGCCCGCCTCATGGGGGCGGCGGCGAAGGACGCCATCTTCATGCATTGCCTGCCCGCCCATCGCGGCGAGGAGGTGACGGACGAGGTCATAGACGGGCCGCAGTCCGTGGTCTTTGACGAGGCGGAGAACCGCCTTCACGCGCAGAAGGGCGTCATCGCCTGGTGCCTGGGGGCCTTGCCCGCATGATGGCCGCCCCTTCGCGTCCGGTCTCCGATCGGGGTCTGGACGATGTGTCGATCCCCTTCGCGGTCGAGCCGCTGGATGTGCGCGGCCGCGTGGTGCGGCTGGGCCCCTCCGTGGACGCCATTCTCTCCCGCCATGGCTATCCCGCCCCGGTCGCCCGCCTGCTGGGCGAGGCTGCGGCTCTGACCGTGTTGCTGGGCTCTTCCCTCAAGATGGAAGGCCGCTTTCAGCTGCAGACCCGCAGCAATGGTCCGGTCGACATGCTGGTGGTGGATTTCGATGCGCCTGATCGCATCCGCGCCTTCGCCCGGTTCGACGCGGCGCTTCTGGCGCAGGCCCAGGCCCAGGGCGGGATCACCCCGGCGGCGCTGCTGGGCAGCGGTCATCTGGCCTTCACCATCGAACAGGGTGAGGCCATGTCCCGCTATCATGGGGTCGTCGCTCTGGCCGGACAGGGGCTGGAAGAGGCGGCCCATGAATATTTCCGCCAGTCCGAACAGATCCCCACCCTGGTGCGACTTGCAGTCGCGGAGAGCGTGACGGGCGCTGGCGCCCATTGGCGCGCGGGCGGCCTCATGCTGCAGTTTCTGCCCGAGGCCTCCGATGGCCGTCGCCCGCCCGACCTGCCCCCCGGCGACGCGCCCGAGGGGGTCGAGATCACTCAACCGGCGGAAGACGAAGCCTGGGCCGAGGCGAGGGCGCTGGCGGGAACGGTCGAGGATCACGAGTTGGTGGATCCCCTCCTGTCCAGCGAGGGGCTCTTGTACCGCCTGTTCCACGAGCGGGGCGTGACGGTCTTCCAGCCGCGCGCGATCCGCGAGGCCTGCCGCTGCTCGGATCTGCGCATTCGCGACATGTTGCGCCAGTTCACCCCGCAGGAGCGGCGCGATATGATCGGCGACGATGGCAGCATCGGCGTCACCTGCAAGTTTTGCTCCACCCACAGGGATTTCGATCCCGTGGAGTTCGAGCCGCAGGCCTGACGCGATCACAAAGGTTTGATGGCCTGCGTAAGGGCGGCCGGAAAGGCTCAAAGGCGGGGGAAGCGCCGGGTCGCCGGTCAAAAATTCATTGACGCCCGGAGCCTTTCTCGCTACCTGTCAGCCCCTGCGAAGCCAGCCTTCGATGCCCCTGGGAAGGGTCTTTGTGGTTGATTTTTCGTAAGAAAAGGCTGTATCGCCTTTGCTGCGCCCGAGACTGCGTCATCAATTTCGGGCGGCTATGGCGGTGAGGGGGAGAAACGTGTGCCGCCATTTTGGTTCGGCTATGGACAGAAGCATTTGCGGATGAGCGACCATGTCGCACGGGATCTTCCGCGAAACAGTCTTCCGCTCGGCCCGTCCGGGCGCCATGCTGTGGCTAAGCGGAGCTTGCGAGGATCTCTCTGGCTGATTCAGAAGTCGATTTGCGTTTCATTCGCGCGGGCCGCAGGTCCGGCGCAGCAAGGTAGCACTTCATGACAACGACCCTTGCGCCGCAAGGCGCGCCTGCAGCGAGTACGGACATCAAGATCCGTATTAGCGGATTGTCGAAGGTTTTCCAGACCAAGACTGGCCCCTTCGTCGCGCTCGACGACATCAATCTCGACATTCCCGCCGGTTGCTTCTTTATGATCGTCGGTCCCTCTGGCTGCGGTAAGACCACCTTGCTGCGCATCTTGGCCGGGCTTGAGCAGCATTCGTCAGGCACGGTGGACGTCGCCTCGCCAGCCGCCAACCGGCCCGGCAATTCCATGGTGTTCCAAGGTGATTCGCTTTTCCCCTGGATGACCGTCTGGGAGAATGCGGCCTATGGCCTGAATATGCGTGGCCTGCCGAAGGCCGAGGTGAAGAATGTGGTGGGCCACTATTTGGCACGCACCGGACTCTCCCGCTTCCATGACTATTATCCCCACCAGCTCTCCGGCGGCATGCGCCAGCGCGTCTCCATCGCCCGTGCCTTCGCTAATGATCCGGACATCCTGCTGATGGACGAGCCCTTCTCCGCGCTCGACGAGCAGAACAAGGTGCTGCTGCAGGAAGAACTGCTGCGCATCTGGGAAGAGACGCGCAAGACCGTCATGTTCATCACCCATTCGGTAGATGAGGCCGTGACTTTGGGCGACCGCATCATGATCATGACCGCCCATCCCGGCCGCACCAAGGTCATGGTGGACGTGCCCTTTGAGCGACCGCGTAGTATTCTTGAGTTACGCGCGCGGCCGGAATACGGCGAACTCGTCTATAGCATCTGGGGTCACCTGCGCGATGAAGTGCAGCGCGCCCGCACTCAGGATGAAGAGAGGGCCTCATGACCAACGCCGCCCAGGACGCCAATCTGAAAACCCGCAGCTTCGCGCTGCCCCGTCGTGGCCTGAGTCGGGAAGCTACCGAGCGTTCGATGACCATCGTGTCCCCTGTCGCGCTTTTGCTCCTTTGGGAACTATGCGCCCGCGCAGGGTGGATCGATGTGCGCTTCTTTCCCCCGCCGTCCAAAATCTTTCAGGTCATGTATACCCAGATTCAGAATGGTATGCTAGAAAAGCACGTCTCGGCGAGCTTGCAGCGCCTGTTCTGGGGCTTCATCTTCGGCGGCATCCCCGCCCTGATGCTCGGCATCGCCATGGGCATGTACCGCACCCTGCGGGTCATCGTCGAACCTGTCATCATGGCGACCTATCCGATCCCCAAGAGTGCGATCCTGCCGCTCATCCTGCTGATCTTCGGCCTCGGGGAGGCCTCCAAGATCGTGATGGTGGCGACGGGCGTGTTCTACCCGATCCTCATCAACGCCATGGCCGGCGTGATGGAGATCAACAAGATCTACTTCGATGTGGGCCGCAACTTCGGCGCGAGCCGCTGGCAGGTGTTCCGCACGGTGGCCCTGCCGGGTGCCCTGCCGCTGATCATGACCGGCGTGAAGCTGGGCGTGGGCCTTGGCCTGGTGCTCATCGCCATCGCCGAGATGGTGGGCGCCAAAAGCGGCCTTGGCTACATGATCTGGAACGCTTGGGAAATTCTGTCGGTCGAGACCATGTATGTGGGCCTGATCAGCATCGCGGTGCTGGGCCTGGTCTTCACGCTGCTGCTCAACGAGCTTGAGCGCATCATCGTGCCGTGGAAATCCTCGCGCTGATCGGTTAC
>CAMDOY010000190.1 GCA_945903655.1 Rhizobium sp. Q54
TCCTCAACATGGCCCATCTGCCCTTCGTCCATCCGCTGACCATCGGCAGCGAGGGCGTGGTGAAGGATGCGAAGATGACCGTTGAGCGGCGGGGCCTTGGCGTGCGGCTGGCGCGGCGCATGTATGACATCGAGCCGCCGCCGACCTACAAAAAGGCGGGCGGATTCGAGGGCAATGTGAACCGCTGGCAGACCATCGACTTCATGGCGCCGAGCTGCTTTGAATTCGACACGGGCGTCATCGACGCCATGCACGATATTCCCGATACATCGAAGCCCATCGAGCTGCCGGGCGACGCCAAGGTGCTGAGCCGTCACACCATGCATGGGGTGGCGCCGGAGACGGAGGAAAGCTCGAACTATTACGTCGGCTTCTCCTACGACCCCGCGCTGATGAGCGAGGCGACCGCCGATTTCGTCTTCGAAAGCGTCTACAAGACCTTCATGGAAGATGTGGAGATTCTGGAGGCGCAGCAGATGAACATGGCGCTTCTGCCCGACGCGCCGCGCATCCACATCAAGTCCGACGCCGCCGGCATGCAGGCCATGCGCATCATCGAAGAGCTGGAAAAGGCCCAAGCCGCGCGCTGACGTCGCGGACAGGGAGCAAGGGAGACACCATGAAAAATACGTTCAAAACCGTTCTGGGCGCCGCTGTTAGCCTTTGCGCGTCAGGGTTCGCGGGCTCTGCGCTCGCCGCTGACAAGATGCGCATCGGCATCGTCAACGCCAGCAGCGATGTGGTCTATTTCATCGCGGAGAAGAAGGGCTATTTCGCCGCCGAGAATATCGTGCCCGAATTCATCACCTTTATCTCCGCCACCCAGATGATCGCGCCGCTGGGCGTGGGCGATCTTGATGTGGGGGGCGGGGGCCCGAGCGCGGGCCTCTACAACGCCGCCGAGCGCAAGGTGAATGTGAAAGTCGTGGCCGACAAGGGCTCCATGCCTCCGGGCTATGGCTATTTCTCCATGCTGGTGCGCAAGGATCTCGTGACCTCCGGCAAGGTGAAGACCATCGCCGACTTTAGGGGGCTCAAGGTTGGCGACACCTCCAAGCAGGGCTCGGGCGATGTGACGCTGGCGGCCTTCCTGAAGAAGGGCGGGCTCAAATTCGAGGATGTGGACACGCTCTACATGGGCGCGCCCCAGCTCGCCGTCGCCTTGCAGAATGGCGCCATGGACGCGGCCCTCATTCAGGAGCCGAGCCTGTCGCTGGCGGTGTCCCAGGGCTCCGCCGTGCTCTTCGCCAAGGGGGACGAGATCTATCCCAACCAGCAGCTCGCCGTGACCTTCTTCAGCGAGAAGCTCGCCACCACCAACCGTGTCCTCGCGCAGCGCTTCATGAACGCTTATGTCCGCGCTGCGCGGTTCTATAACGACGCTCTGAAGGACGGGCGCCTGGCGGGCCCCAACGCCGCCGAGGTCATTGATCTTCTGGTGGAGAAGACCAATTTGAAGGATCGGGCGATCTACGCCAATATCGTCCCTAATGGGCTCAACCCCGATGGCTGCGCCAATGCGGAAGGGCTGCGCGAGGATTTCCGCTTCTATGCGGGCATGGGCTGGGCCGATGGCAAGGCTGATCCCGATTCCCTCGTGGATGCGACCTTCTGCAAGGCTGCGGTCGCCAAGCTCGGGCCCTATGTGAAGGCGAAATGACCCGCCACAGGAGCAGGACATGAGCGAAGCCGAGCCACGCTGGAAACATGATGGCGTCAGGGTGATCGCCCCCGACCAGGTCGATCCCAACACCCCCCAGACCCCCGGCATGAACCGGGCGGCGGCCATCGATTTCGCAAGGGCCGGCGCCCAGAAGCTCTGGGCGGGCACGGTGAGCATCCATGCGGGCGCCAAGACCGGCGCGCACCACCATGGGCCGCTGGAAAGCGTGATCTATGTGGTCCGCGGCAAGGCGCGCATGCGCTGGGGGGAGAGCCTCGAATTCACCGCCGAGGCGGGGCCGGGGTCCTTCATCTTCGTGCCGCCCTATGTGCCGCATCAGGAAATCAACGCCAGCGACGACGAGACGCTGGAATGCGTGCTGGTGCGCTCCGACGGGCAGGCCATCGCCATCAATCTCGACATCGAGCCGGTGGAAAAGCCGCAAACCGTGAAATGGATCGACCCGGTCCACCGGACCTGACGCGCTGGTTTTTTCACGGGCAGGTGACTTTGGGCCTATGGACAAAGGCTGCGCCTTGGGCCCAAATCGCGGGATCAATGAGGAGGAACCGCCCGTGAGCCAGATATCCCGCTTCGCCTTCGATCGCCGCAGCCTGCTGGGCGCCGCCGCCAGCCTTCTGGCCGCCCCCGCGCTGGTGCGCGCCCAGGCCAAGGCCCTGAAGATCGCCGTGCTGCTGCCCCGCTCGGGCCTCTATGCGCAGGCGGGCCAGAGCTGCCATCGCGGCGCGCTCGCGGCGCCCAAGGTTCTGGCTGATCTGGGCTATGCGGTGGAGCTGGTGCATGTGGACGTGGAGTCCAACGCCGACACCGCCCGCACCGCCGCCGAGAAGGCGATCAACGAGGGCGCCAATTGCATCGTCGGCGCCTTTGATTCCGGCCTCACCCTCGCCATCGCCCAGGTCTGCGAGCAGCGGCAGGTGCCGCTGGTCATCAACATCGCCGCCGCGCCCCAGATCACCGAGCAGGGCTACAAATATCTGGTGCGCAATTTCCAGACGGGCGGCCAGCTCGTCACCAATGGTCTGCGGCTGATCAAGGAGATCTCCGCCGCCACCAAGGTGGACTTCAAGAGCGCGGTCTTCGTCCACGCCAACGATACCTTCGGCACAGCCCAACGCGGCGCCATGGACGCCATCTTCCCCAAGGCGGACATGCCCTTCCAGATCGCCGAGAGCATTTCCTACGATCCGCGCGCGCAGGACCTGTCGGCGGAAGTGACGAAGATGCGCGGGATCAACCCCGATCTCGTGATGGTGGTGACCCGCGCGGGCGACGCCATCAAGCTCGTGCGCGACATGGTGCGCCAACGCTTCGAGCCCAAGGCCATCATCTCCCCGGGCTCGCCCGGCCTCTATGACGAGGAATTCTATCAGGCGCTGGGCCCGCTGGCGGATGGCATGATCTTCAACCTGCCCTGGGCCAACCCCAAGTCGCCGGTGACGCAGGCGCTGGAGGCCTCCTTCAAGGTCGCCAACCCCAACAACCGTTTCGCGGTGGACAGTTTCAATGCGGGTTTCACGCTGGAGGCCCTGATGATCGCCGCCGACGCCTTCAAGCGGGCGGGGACCACCAATGGGCCCACCCTCATGGAGGCCGTGCGTGCGACGAAGATCGACCAGCATGTGATGATCGGCGGCCCCATCGCCTTCGACGCCAAGGGCCAGAACACCGCCATCGGCACCGCCGTGGTGCAGAACCAGAAGCAAACGCCGGTGGTGGTCTATCCCGCCGACGTGGCGGCGGGCGCGCCCGCCTTGCCGCTGGCGAGCTGGCAGGGCCGCAAGTGAGTCCAGCCGTCCGGGCAGAGACAGGGGCGCGTCAGGAATGACGCTGCCCCTCGTGCTTGAAGTGCTCATTCAGGGCATGCTGACGGGCCTTATCTATGGCTTGATGGCGCTGGGTCTGTCGGTGATTTTCGGCGTGGTGCGCGTGGTGAATTTCGCCCATGGCGAATTCGCGGTCGTGGGCATGTATGGCGCCTTCATTCTCTTCACCACCCTGAAGATCGACCCCTTCATCGCCATGGCGCCCCTGGCGGCGCTGTTCTTCGTGGTGGGCTATGGTCTGCAACGCAGCCTCGTCGTGCATTTCATCCGCAGGCCCGATCATGAGCAGTTCATCCTGCTGGTGGGCCTCGCCATCGTCATGGTCAATGGCCTCCTGATGATCTTCGGGCCGGATGCGCGCCATGTGGATCTGCCCTACAGCTACGACAGCTGGATGCTCGGCCCCGTGCTCGTCGATAAGGTGCGCGCCTATGCGGCGCTGGCGGCGCTGGGGGTTGCGGGCGCGCTCTTCGCCTTTTTCCGCTACACGCAAACGGGTCTGGCGATCCGCGCCTGCGCCGACAATCTCACGGGCGCCGCCGTGGTGGGGCTCGACATCGACAAGCTCTACGCCCTCACCTTCGGCATTGGTCTCGCCTGCGTTGGCGCAGCGGGCGCGCTGCTCGTTTCCATCGCCGATGTGACGCCCATGCTGGCGCCGGCCTTCACCCTGCTGGCCTTCACCATCGTCATCATCGGCGGCCTCGGCTCCATGGGCGGGGCGCTTTTGGGCGGGCTGGTGATCGGGGTCGCCGAGGCGCTGGCGAGCATCATCATCGCGCCCTCCATGAAGACCATGGTCTCCTTCGGCCTGCTGGTGGTGATCCTCGCCCTGCGTCCGCAGGGCCTCATGGGGAAGCGCGCGGCATGAGGCGCGAGCATTTTCTGCTGGGCCTTCTGGCGGCCGTGCTGCTGGCGCTGCCATTGGCGCTCGATCGCTACCAGACCTCGGTTCTGGTGCTCGTTTTTCTGGCCGCCTATATGGGTCAGGCCTGGAATGTGATGATGGGCTTTGCGGGCCTGCTGTCGCTCGGCCATGCGCTCTATCTGGGGCTGGGCGCCTATGTCAGCGCGGCGCTCTTCGTGCATTTTGGCCTGAGCCCGCTGCTGGGGCTTTTCGTGGCGGTCCTCATCTGCGTTGGCGTCGCCATGGCCATCGGCGCCCTGAGTTTCCAGTTCCGCATCGAGGGCGTCTATTTCGCGCTGCTGACCATCGCCTTCGCCGAAGTCGCGCGGATCGGCTTCGATCATCTGAAATGGACTGGGGGCGCGGGCGGCTTCTTCCTGTCGGTGGCGGGCTCCCAGGGGCAATGGTGGAATCTGCGGGGCGGTCCCCTGTTTTTCTATTACGTCTCCCTCGCCATGGCCGCCGCCGCCTTCGCGCTTTGCGTGGCCCTGCGCCGCTCGAAGCTCGGCTATCAATGGCTGGCGGTGCGCGAGGATGCGGAGGCGGCGCGGGCCGTCGGCATTGACGTGACGCGCGCGCGCATGAGCGCGGTGGTGGTCTCGGCCGCCATGAGCGCGCTCGGCGGCGTGGCCCATGTGTTTTATTACAACAACGTCTTCTCCGCCCAGATCTTCGATATGTCGCGCTCCATCGACATCATGCTGGCGCCCATCATCGGGGGCATCGGCACGCTCTTTGGCCCCATCCTCGGCGCCTTCATTCTGATCCCGCTGGGCGAGGCCTTGATCCATGCGACGCAGGCCCTTGGCATCAATGCGCCCGGCGCCAAGGCGGTCTTCTTCGGCCTCGCGCTGATGATCATCATCTTCCTCGCGCCCAGCGGCATCTGGCCCTCCCTGCGCAAGCGGCTGGGCATCGGGGAGGGCAAGCCATGAGCCTGCTGCGGGTGGAGCGCGTGACCAAACGCTTTCGCGGCCTTGTGGCCGTCGATGCGGTTTCGCTGGAAGTTGAGAAGGGCGCGATCTTCGCGGTCATCGGCCCCAATGGCGCGGGCAAGACGACGCTCTTCAACCTGATCGCGGGCGTCTACCCCTGCGACGACGGTGCTGTTTATTTCGATGGCGCGCGCATCGATGGCATGGCGCCCGAAGCCGTCTGCGCGCTGGGCCTCGCCCGCACCTTCCAGATCGTGCGGCCCTTTCCCGGCCTCACCGTGCATGAAAACGTCGCCATCGGCGCGATGTTGCGGCAACCGAAACCACAGGCCGCTTTTGCTGAGGCCGAAGAGGTGCTGCGCAAGCTCGATCTGTGGGATCGCCGCGCGCAGACGGCGGCCTCCCTCACCCTGCCCGACCGCAAGCGGCTGGAAGTGGCGCGCGCCCTCGCCACCCGGCCGGGGCTTCTGCTGCTGGACGAGGTCATGGCGGGCCTGCGCCCCACCGAGACCGACCGCATGGTGGAGATCCTGCGCATGATCAACCGCGAGGAGGGCGTCACCATTGTGCTCATCGAACATGTCATGCGCGCGGTCATGGCGCTGGCGGAACAGGTGCATGTGCTCAACCACGGCGCCTCCATCGCGGAGGGCTCGCCGCGCGAGGTGACGCGCCACCCGCAGGTCATCGCCTCCTATCTCGGCGCGGAGGCGCTCGGCTGATGCTCAGCGTCGAAGGGCTCGATCTGCATTATGGCGATGCGCAGGCCCTGGCGGGCGTGACGCTGGATGTGCCCCAGGGCGCCATCGTGGCCATTGTCGGCGCCAATGGAGCGGGCAAGACCTCCCTCATCCGCGCCATTTCCGGCATGTTGAAGCCCAGCGCAGGCCGCATCCGTTTCAAGGGCGAGGACATCACCGGCCAGCCCAGCCATGTGGTCTGCAATCTGGGGCTGGGGCAGGTGGCGGAGGGGCGGCAGGTCTTCCCCAGCCTCACCGTGCGCGAGAACCTCCTCACAGGCGCCATGCTGCCGCGCGCCAGCGCCCGCAAGGCGCAGAATTACGAGCGCATGCTGGAGCTGTTTCCGCGCCTGCGCGAGCGGGCGGGGCAGGCGGCGGGGACGCTCTCGGGCGGCGAGCAGCAGATGCTCGCCATCGCCCGTTGCCTCATGGGTGAGCCCGAACTCGTCATGTTCGACGAGCCTTCGCTGGGCCTCTCGCCCGCGCTCGTCTTGCAGGTGCTCGACATCGTCAAGCGCCTCAATGCGGAGGGGCTGACCTGCGTGCTGGTGGAGCAGAATGTGGCGGCGTCCCTGAAGCTCGCCTCCCACGCCTATGTGCTGGAGAATGGCGCGGTGACCCTGTCGGGCAGCGGCGCGGCGCTGCTGGATGACGACCGCGTGCGCCGCGCCTATCTGGGGCTGTAGGGCCGCGCCTACTTCGCCGCCAGCATGGCGCAGGTCTTGGGATCCATGGGCGCGAAGGCCTCGTCGCCCTTGATGGTGCGGATGGGCTTGTAGAAATCGTAAGGGCCCTTCGACTCCTGCGGGCTCTTCACCTGGAAGAGATCGAGATCATAGATCACCCGGCCATCCGCGCGCATGCGGGCGGGCTTGCCGAGATAGTCGATGGGCAGTTCGCGCATCTTCGCCATGACCGCAAGCGAGGCCTTGGAGCCTGCGGCGTTCACGGCGTCGAGATAGTGGCGCACGCCG
>CAMDOY010000191.1 GCA_945903655.1 Rhizobium sp. Q54
AATGTCTTCGGCAGTAGCGCCAGCAGGCAGGCCCGCCAGCATGGCGTCGAGCTTGCGCAGGGCCTCCGCCTCCACCTCGTCGGCGACGTGATAGGTCTTGGCCGGGCGCACGAAATCGCGGAAATAGGCGACCGCATAGCCCAGCAGCGCATCGAGACGCGGATGGGTCTGGGGGGTGACGCTGGGGGCGTAGCGGCGCAGGAAGGCCCAGAGCACCTGCGGGTCTTCGCTATTGGCCACAGCAGCCAGATTGAGCAGCATGGCGAAGGAGACCTGCGTGCCCGCGCCCTCGCCTTCGCCGGGATGATGCAGCACTTCGGGCTTGGGCGGATTGCCGCCATGGATATGCCAGACAGGATTGCCCAGACGGCCCTTCCAGTCCTGCCGTTCATAGCCCGCGAGGAATTGCAGATATTCGTCCACCGCGCGCGGGATCACATCGAAATGCAGGCGCTTGGCCTCTCGCGGCTTCTGGAACATGAAAAGCGACAGGCTCTCGGGGCTGGCGTAGGTGAGCCATTCCTCGATGGTGAGGCCATTGCCCTTGGACTTGGAGATCTTCTGGCCCTTCTCGTCCAGAAACAGCTCGTAGTTGAAGCCTTCCGGCGGCACGCCGTCGATGGCGCGCACGATGTTGCTGGAGAGCTTGACGGAATCGATGAGATCCTTGCCCGCCATCTCGTAATCGACATGAAGCGCATACCAGCGCATGGCCCAATCGGGCTTCCATTGCAACTTGCAATGGCCGCCGGTGACGGGCGTCACGAACTGTTCGTTGGTGTCAGGGTCGCGCCAGGTGATCGTGCCCGCCTTCGCGTCCATGGCCTCCAGCGGCACCTGCATCACCACGCGGGTCACGGGATGGATCGGCAGGAAGGGCGAATAGGTGGAGGCGCGCTCTGCCCGCAGCGAGGGCAGCATGATCGCCTGCAAGGCCTCGAACCGCGCCAGCATATGCAGCAGCGCCGCGTCGAAGCGGCCGGACTTGTAATACTGGGTCGAGGAGGCGAATTCGTAATCGAAGCCGAAGCGGTCGAGGAAGGCCCGCAACATCGCGTTGTTGTGGTGGGCGAAGCTTTCGAACTTGCCGAAGGGATCGGGGATCTCGGTCAGCGGCTTGCCCAGATGCGGGATCAGCAGTTCCTGGTTGGGGATATTGTCGGGGACCTTGCGCAGCCCGTCCATGTCGTCCGAGAAGGCGAGCAGGCGCGTGGCGATGCGCCCCTCCGTCAGGATCTCGAAAGCGTGGCGCACCATGGTGGTGCGCGCCACCTCGCCGAAGGTGCCGATATGGGGCAGGCCCGAGGGGCCATAGCCCGTCTCGAAGAGCACTTCCTTCTGGCCGGTTTTTTCGACGCGGGCGACGAGTTTGCGCGCCTCCTCGAAGGGCCATGCGGCCGAGGTCAGCGCAGCGTCGTGAAGCGAAAGGAGCCCGGAGGCCGCAGGGGCGGCGTTAGTCATTTCAGATCCTTGTGGAGGCGCGCGGCGGGCCATGAAAGGCCCGGCGGAACGGCGGCACCCTAGGCAGGGCGGCGCCCAAGGTCAACCAATTCGCCCGTGTCGCAAGGAGCTTCGCGCCAGTCCATGGGTGGTCTTGGCCCAATGGTGGGGCCGCCTGAAGAGATCGACCAGAGCCATGGCGGCGGCGAGGCCGAGCAGGGCGTTATAGGCGGGCAGCAGCGGCAGGAGCTTCAACATTCCCTTAAGTTTGCGTCGCCTCGCGCCGATCACCATGGGCGCCACCATCGCGAGCGCGCCCACCACGGCGATCACGCACCACAGGGCGCTGGCGAGGGTCTGCGCCCAGGTCATAGGCGCAAAGAGCGAGCCCCAGACGCCATCATGAATGAACAGCGCCACATAGAGCGGTCCCACTAAAGGCCCCAGCACGCCCCCCGCCAGCATGGCGACCAGCGCGGCGGCGCGCATGGCGCCCAATTCCCGCACGAGGCGCCGGGGCTGGCGCAGATGCACGATGAGCGTCTGCATCCAGCCCTTCATCCAGCGGCGGCGCTGGGCGAGCCATGCGTCGAGCTTCGCGGGCGCCTCTTCCCATGTGGGCGCATCAAGGGTCGCGACCTCATAGCCCATGCGCGCGAGGCGCACGCCCATGTCCGCATCTTCGGTGACGTTCCAGGCGTCCCAGCCCTGCAGGCGCCGCAGGGCGTCGACGCGGAAATGGTTGGAGGTGCCGCCCAGCGGGATCGGCAGGCGAAGGCGCGCGAGGCCGGGGTCGAGCACCTCGAAGAGGGAGGCGTAATCGAGGGCGAAGAGACCCGCCAGCCAGCTGTCGCGGGCGTTGTCGATGGCGAGGGGACATTGCAGGCAGGCGAGGCTTTGGGGCGCCTCAGCGAAGGCCGCTGCCGCGCGGCGCAGTTGCTGGGGGTCGGGATCGTCTTCCGCATCATAGACGGTGAGCAAGGCGCCACGCGCGCTGGCGAGGCCGATGTTGAGGGCGCGCGGCTTGGTGCGGGGATGGCCCGGCGGCGCGGTCACGATGTCATAGACCGGCCCGGGCGCCAGACGTTCGATGGCCTCGCGCGTCTCATGATCATCCGCCTCGATCAGCAGTTTGATGTCGAGTTTGGCGCGGGGATAGTCGATGGCTTCAAGGGCGTCGCGCAAATGCTCGACGACCGCCGCCTCCTTGTACAGCGGAACGAGGATCGTGTAGCGGGGCAACGCATGGTCGGGCAGATCGGGCGCCTGTGGCGGCTTGCGCCAGCAGCCTCCGATGGTCGCCACCAGGCGCGTGAAAATGGCTCCGCACAGGATGAGGCAGACGATGCTCGTCACCAGCAGCCATGCGAGCCCGCCCGTCACCAGGCCAACGGCGGCGAAGGTCGCCATCATGGCCAGCGCGGCGGCGGCCCTGCGCGAGGGAACCCGCGCCGCCGTCAGGCTGGGGTCCGCGCGGCCAAGGTCCTGGCTTGCGCCTTCGGCGATGGTGTCGGCGCAAGCTGCGCGCACCCAGAGGGCGAAACGGTCGGGCGTGGTGATGACCATGCGCTCGCCGCTCGCCTGTCGCCGCCGGGCATGGAGATCCAGAAGCCCCAGCAGGGCCTCTCCCTGCGGCGCGATCACCACGGTTCCCGGTGTGAGGCCATGGGCGATCCCCGCCCGCAGGGCTGATGGCTCGGCGATGGCTGGTCCCAATTCGTTGGGATCCCAGGAAAAGGGAAGGTTCAGCGCGCGCGCCAGGCAAAGATAATAGTCCTCAGGTTGGACAATCTGTTCCGCCAGCAGGATCTCATGGGCGGCTACGCCTTGTTTTTGCGCCATGGCCGCTATCTTCAGCAGCATGCTCGGCGAGAGCCCAAGGGGCGTCAGAAGCTCCAGATCTGCCGGGAGATGCGAGACGCTGGGGTAGCTTGCCTCGCGGGGCGCAGCATGCGACCACCTTTGGGGTGGAAGCCGCATCCGTGGTCGGGCTGTCGGACTGAACGCAAGGGACATGGGCTCGACCAAACACGCAGAGACGCAACAACACGCAGGCAATGGCCCAGCTTATGCCGAAAGAATACAACTTGACCATAACAAAAATTCCGGTCCTTCGGATTTTGTGGGCGGTCTTCGCGATCTGCGCCGCCAGCCTCGCCGTGGCGGCGGATGGCGCGCCCATTCCCAATTTCTGGGATCCGCAACACCGCATCGACCGTCCCGAGACCTCCTCCATCCGCGTGATCCGCTTCGTGACGGAGGACGACTATCCCCCCTTCGGTTTCGTCCTGCCGGATGGAAGCCTCAGCGGCTTCAATGTAGATCTCGCCCGCGCGCTCTGCGAAGAGCTGCGCGTGCAATGCACGGTGCAGGCCCGGCGTTGGGACACCATATTCGAGACCATCGAGCAGAGCCGCGCCGATGCGGCCGTGGCCTCCATCGCCATGACGCCAGCCAATCGCGCCCGCGTCGATTTCACCGCGCCCTATTACAAGACGCCCGCCCGCTTCGTCGCCCGCGCCGCTGTCGCTCTGCCCGACACCAGCCCCGAGGCGCTGGCGGGCAAGACCGTGGGCGTCGTCGCCCGCTCCGCCCATGAGGCCTATCTGCGGGCCTTTTTTCCGCGTGTGACTTTGCGCGCCTATGACAATGCGCTGGCGCTGCGCTCGGCGCTCAAGCGCAACGAGGTCGAGATCGCCTTTGGCGATGGGGTGGCCTTCGCGCTCTGGCTCAATGGCACGGACGCCAGCGGTTGCTGCGCCTTTCGCGGCGGGCCCTATACGGAATCGCGCTACTTTGGCGAGGGCGTGGGCATCGCCCTGCGCAGAGATAATCAGGTGATGAAGCGGGCGCTGGATTATGCGCTCAAACGCGTCGCCGAGCGCGGCATCTATGCCGACCTTTATCTGAAATATTTTCCCGTCGGCTTTTACTGAAAAGCTACAGCCACTTTCTGATTTCCTTCAGCGCCACCTCGGCGTCGCCCATGTTCAGCGGGCCGATGAAGCGCATCTGCTTGTCCAGAAGATAGACAATCGCGCTGTGGTCCATGCTGTATTCGCCATTGGCGGCGGGGTTCTTACGCGCATAGACGCGATAGGCCTTCAGCATGGGGTCCAGTGCAGCCCGATCCCCGGACAGGCCGATGATGCGCTTGTCGAAACTGCTGAGATAATCCTTCAGGATTTCGGGCGTATCCCGCTCGGGATCGACAGATACGAAGACGCCCCTGACCTTCGCGCCATCGCCCAGCTTGCGGAAGAGTTCGGAGACTTCGAACAGAGCCGTCGGGCAGACGTCCGGGCAATGGGTGAAGCCGAAGAACATCACGACGACATCGCCCTTGAGGTCGGCGTCGCTGACGCTCTTGCCGTCCGATCCCATCAGGCGGAAGGGGGCTCCGATGGAGGAGGGCGGCGGCGCGCCGGGGCCTGAGAAGGTCAGCCATGCCGCCACCGACACAAGGGCCAGGCCAAAGGTCAGCACCAGCGCGGGCAGCAGAGTGCGGGAGGATGGGGTCATCAAGGATCCGGTCAGAAACAGCCCTGGGCGAAGGCGATCATGTCAAAGTAGATCTGAGATCCGAAGCGCAGCCAGAACAGCCCCCCCGCCAGCACCAGCAAGGCGAAGCCCGCGCCCGCGATTTTGAGCGCGCGACGGGTCTCCGGCGTCATGGTCTGGTCTTGCGGTGTCTCGATGGTGGTCATGGCCCTCTCATACACCAAAACGATAGGCGCCGCACCTGTCAGCTTTTGACGGGGCTCGCCCAGCGCACCGCCATGGCCGCCACGATGGTGAACCCTAGCGAAATCGCGATGAAGGCGAAGGGCAGGCCGAGATAGCCATGGTCGATCATCGGGCCGACGATCAGCGGCACCACCACGATGCCCAGATCGAGGCCGGAATAGACGAGCCCGAAGACCTTGCCCGTGGCGTTGGGCGGCGCGGCGTTGCGCACCAGCATGTCGCGCGCGGGCAGCACGACCCCCGCCCCGAAGCCCGCCACGCAGCCCATGGCGATCAGCGGGATCAGCGACATGGACACGAAGCCCACCATGAGGATGGCGGCTGCGGCGAGCGTGAGGCCCAGGGCTATGATGCCATCATAATTCTTCCAGCGGTCCGCGATCCAGCCGCCCGCCAGAGCGCCGAAGGCGCTTGCGGCGAAATAGGCGGTGGTGAAGCCGGAGGCCGCCGTGAGGCTGACGCCCTGCACCTGCGGCAACAGGGTGGGCATATAGGTCTGCACCGCGCCCAGAGCCAGGGAGATCATGGTGAAGAAGAGGAAGGCCATGAAAATGGGCTTCGAGACCAGCGCGGTCACATCGGGCAACAGGGAGCCATCCTCGGCGCGCTTTTGTTGCGTGCGGGGCAGTTCGAGGTCCTGGCGGTCGAGCAGCAGCAGCAGGGCGCCGATGAGGCCACCCGCTCCCATGATCACGAGCGCCGCGCGCCAGCCGATCTGTTCGGCCAGCAGCACCATGGTCACAGGCGGCACGGCCCAGCCCACGCTGCCCATGACCGTATGGACGCTATAGCCCCGCGCCACCATATGGGGCGAGATCCGCAGGCTGAGCACGGAATAATCCGCAGGGTGATAGACGCAGTTTCCCAGCCCGGCCATCACCGCCAGCGGGAGAAACATCCAGTAACTCGGCGCCAGACCCATCAGCAGCGTGGCGCCCGCCAGCAAGGCGACGCCCGTGGGCAGCACATATTGGGGGCCGAAACGGTCCACCGCAAAACCCGCCGCCACCTGCGCCAGCCCCGACACCGCGAAGAACAGGGTCATCACCAGACCAAGTTCCGTGTAGGTGACGCCAAGGCTTTCGCGCATCAGGGGAAACAGGGGCGGCAGGACCACCTGATAGAAGTGGCTGGTGAAATGGGCGGCCCCCACCACGGACATGATGCGCAGATCGCGGCGCGGCAGCTGGTTGAGGGCGAGGTCGCTCATGTCCGGAAATGTTTCGACAGTTTGAGGCCCTGGGCCTGATAGTTCGAGCCAAGCCCCGCGCCATAGAGGCTCGAAGGCGTCTCCGCCATTCGCTCATAGACAAGACGCCCGATGATCTGCCCATCCTCCAGAATGAAGGGCACATCATGGGAGCGCACCTCCAGCACGGCCCGCGCGCCAAGGCCGCCCGCCTCCGCCGCGCCAAAGCCGGGATCAAAGAAGCCCGCGTAATGCACGCGGAACTCGCCGACCAGCGGATCAAAGGGCGTCATTTCCGCCGCATGGTCGGGCGGCACGCGCACGGCCTCCTTGGAGGCGAGGATATAGAATTCGCCGGGATCGAGGATGAGGCCGCTGGTCCGCCCGGGCCGCGCCTCGGCGTTGATCGGCTCCCAGTAATGTCTGGGATCGCAGGCCCCGACCTTGTCGACATCAATGAGCCCCGTATGCCGCTTGGCGCGGTAGCCCAGAATGGAATCCGACCCGAAGCCCGCCAGATCGATGGAGACCGCGACGCCATTGTGGAAGGAGGGGTCTGCGCTGGTGACGATGGGCTCGTGCGCATGCAGGGCGCGGTGGCCCGCGTCGTCCAGCACCGCCCCGCCATTGCGAAAGCGCATCTGGGAGAGGCGCGAGCCCTGGCGGGCGAGAATGGGG
>CAMDOY010000192.1 GCA_945903655.1 Rhizobium sp. Q54
GCCCTTCCCACATTCACCGCCGTCACCCGCACGCAAGGCAACAACAGGGCCCTGAAGGACGGGACCGTGCAGCCCAAGACCTTCAACTTTGAATTCATCGAGGTCGATCCGCTGATCGCCGCCTTCCGCCGCGAGGTGCGGGCAAGCGAATTCGACATCTGCGAGTTGGCGATCACCACCTATATCTGCGCCAAGGCCCACGGCAAGAAGCTCACGGCCATCCCCGTGCCCATCGTGCGCCAGTTCCACCACGGCGCGATTCTCGTGAACACCAAGGCGGGCATCAAATCGCCCAAGGATCTGGAAGGCAAGCGGGTCGGCGTCAACCGGGGTTATACGGTCACCACGGGCGTGTGGGCGCGCGGCATTCTGGAAAAGGAATATGGGGTCGATCTGTCTAAGATCACCTGGGTCCTGTCCGGCGACGAGCATGTGGCGGAATATGTGGCGCCGTCCAATGTGGTTCCCATCGAGGCGGGCAAGTCCATGCAGGACATGCTGATCTCCGGCGAGCTGGTCGCCGCCATCGGCGTCGATGTGAACCATCCGGATGTGCAGCCCCTGATCCCCGACGCCCTGGAGACGGGTCTGGCCGCCTTCAAGCGCGATGGTCATTATCCCATCAACCATCTCGTGGTGATCAAGGACGAGGTGCTGGAGGCCAACCCCGGCCTCGCCGCCGATTGCTTCGAGGCCTTCGCCGCCGCCAAGCGCCTCTATGTGGACGCGCTGCGCGCTGGCAAGATCGAAAAGCCCGACGCCACCGACCATCTGCACCAGCGGGTCATGGAAATCGCTGGCGAGCCGCTCCCGTACGGCATCGAGCCCAACCGCAAGGTCATGGAGACCCTGATGGGCCATGCGCTGTCGCAGGGCATCATCACCAAGGCGATGAAGGTCGAGGACCTCTTCGCCAAGGAGACTTGGGGGTTGGTGGGCTGAGGCAGCCTCAAGGCTTCGCAGATCGTCGCAGGGCGCCACAACCTGCGACGATCAGGTTCAGAATGCTGCAGGCGCGCTAGTCGAAGAGTTCACGCCGTAATTGCTGGCGCGCATGTATGATCGTTCTGATGAAGACATGATCTGGTTCGATCGTGTAGAAGACATAATGCATTTGAAAGCGAAACCGCTTCAAATTCGGGAAAATCTCAGATGCGTTAAGTCCGATATCTGGAAAATCGGCGATCAATCCTATGGTTCTCTCAAGCCCGGTTAAATAAGCTTCCCATAGTGGCCGAAAAGGCCATCCGTATTCAAATATATATCTTCCAGATCCTGAGCCGCGCGCCGCGATAGACGCGCCTTATCCATGGCGAGCGGCAGCCTTGGCTCTCGCCTTCGCCAGGACATCCGTGACTGTTTCGACTGCCGCTATGGAACAGTCAGGCTGTGCGAGCATCGCCCGCAGACGGCGCAGCTGCTCGTCCCGAGGCAGGGACTGCCAGGCTTCAATCTCCGCCTCCTTCGGCGTAGCCGAAGGCAGGCGGGCGGCGGTTGACGATTGAGCGCTCATCATGGGCAAAGATAGCATGACTCGCGCCGAAGTACAGGTCTTGCCGCTCGGGCGCCCCTCAATGCCCCTTCCCCAGAAACTCCAGAAGCCGGGCCGTCGTCGGCTCTTCCGTCTGCTGGGCTAGGGGCACGTCCCAGTATTCGGACTTTGGCAGGCATTCCTGCAGGTAGCGTGCGGCTGAGGTCGCGTGCGAAGCGTCTGCGCCCGGCACCACCAGCGCGGGCAGATGGCAGCGCAGCATGTCTTCGGGCTCGGCGCCCGGCGCCGTGTCGCGGTCGAACATGGTGCGCGCCCAGCCCGCCACCAGATATTTGTAGCCCTCGACATCAAGCTGCGCATAGCTGGCCGCGAAGGCCTCGTCGATCTTGATCACCGAGGCCCAGGGCCCGCCGCGCGGGTCGGCGCCGAAAGCCTTGCCGTCCTTGCGCACGAGATCGACCACCGCCTGCAAGCCGTTCTGGTTCACGAAGGCGAGGTGCTCGGCAAAGCGCATCTGACCGGAGAGGCGATATTTCGCCCCGCCCACGGGCCAGAAGAGCACCAGGCTCGACACCCGCTCGGGATGCATCACGCCCATGAGGGCCACGGGGCTGCAGCCCATGCAGCCGCCCATCATATGCGCCTTCTCGATCCCCAGATGATCGAGCAGCGCCACGGCCTGCCGGACATAATGGGCATAGGTGACGCGCTCCACGCGCCCGCCGGACTGGCCGCATTCGCGCCGGTCGAACATGATCAGCGTGTGATGCTTGCTGAGATTATCGACAGGCTTGATCTTGGCGTAGACGCCCTGGGTCGACCATTTCTCGATGGTCGCGTCAAAGCCGCCGGGGGCGAACATGAGAATGGGGGCGCCTGAGCCCGTCACTTCATAGCGGGTGTCGATACCGTCGAGAACAACCTTCGGCATGGCGGCTCAGCCCTTGATCTGCTTGCCCGCGCGGGCGTCGTCGATGAGCGTCTTGAAGGCCTCGAGGCTGGCGCGGGCGCCGTTGAAATAGGTGTCGTTCTTCGAGTCGATCCACTTTTCCGCATAGCCGATGGCGGTATGGGCGAGGCGCACGCGCCCGTCGAGCCAGGGCCCGCCGCCAAAGCCGCCGATCACGGGGATTGAAACGGCTTCGCAGACCGCCTTGCCCGCGACGGGGCCGGAATTGGTGAAGTCGAGCATGGCGGCGCCAGCGGCCTCCAGCATCTTGGCCTCCTCGACCAGCTTGGCCGCAGCTTCTGCGGTGGCCATGGCGGCGGCGGAGTTCTGGGAGCTGTAGGGGATGCCGTATTTCAGCGCGGTCTGGGGGGTGAGGCCGAACTGGGCGAAGACGGGGATGCCTGCCCGGGTCAGGGCTGTCACGGCCTCGGGATAATCAGCGGCGCCGTCGAGCTTGATCATGTCGGCGCCGCCCTCTTTCACGAGGCGCACGGCGGCGCGCATGGCGGTGTCGAGGCCCTCCTGTACGGGGCCATAGGGCATGTCGCAGATCAG
Organism: Rhizobium sp. Q54; assembly: GCA_945903655.1. Taxonomy (GTDB): domain Bacteria; phylum Pseudomonadota; class Alphaproteobacteria; order Rhizobiales; family Beijerinckiaceae; genus Terripilifer. The sequence continues at coordinate 2,997 of CAMDOY010000192.1, forward strand.
CAGGGCCCGCTTGGCGGCCCGGCGCACGGCCTTGCAGCAGATGAGAATCTCGTCGAGGGTGACTTCCAGCGGATTGGCGTGTCCCCAGAGGTTGACGCCTACGCTGTCGCCGATGACGAGAAAATCAGCCCCCGCGCGCTCGGCGATGAGGGCGATCTGGTAATCCCAGGCCACGAAGCCGACGCTCTTGGCGCCATCGCGCTTCATCTGTTGCAGCACGGGGATGGTCACGGAATCGCTGGCGCTCATGGGGGTTTCCTCGATGCTGCGCAGGGCCTGCGGCCTGCGGGATGGATCTTCGTTGGTCGCTTTGACCGCTTTGGTTTATTGCACCGGCGATCAAGCCTGCGTCAAATATTTCCTTGGGGGCTCGCCTACAGGCCTCATGCAGAGCCTCGCCGGGCAGACACCTCCGCTTGGGAGGGACCAACTGGACCGCTGCTTGCGGGTATGGCAGGTTTGCAAGCCGCACCTATCGGACGGTGATTTCTGGTTGCACGTTTCAGGGATGAAGACTGCGTTGCGCATTCGGTCCGCCCAAAGCGACGACGCCCCGGCCATTTGGGGCGTCATCGGTCCGACAATCCGGGCCGGCGAGACCTATGCGCTTGATCGGGACATGAGCGAGGCGGACGCGCTCGCCTATTGGATGGGCGAAGATCGGACAACCTTCGTCTGCGAGGAAAATGGGGTCATTGTTGGCACTTATTATATCCGCGCCAATCAGGCCGGAGGCGGCAAGCACATCAGCAACTGTGGCTTCATGACGGGCGCCTCCGTAACGGGGCGCGGCGTCGCGCAGGCCATGTTGAGCCACGCGCTCGACCATGCAAGAGAGCATGGTTTTCGCGGCATGCAGTTCAACTTTGTGGTCAGCGCCAACACGCGCGCCGTGTCGCTTTGGAAGTCCTTCGGTTTTGAGATTGTGGGGCGTCTGCCACAGGCCTTTCATCACCCTGGGCTTGGGTATGTCGATGCTTTCGTCATGTTTCGATCTCTGGAGGGGGCCTTGCCCACGGGAACCAGCTCCGCCGCAACGCGTTAGCCTCTGCCGATTTCGCTCCCTGGGGGTTGTTCGCCGATGCCACGCTATTCGTTCGAAGTCTCGTCCGGGCCCATCACCGTCACCCAATTGAGCGATGTGGAGCTGGCCGACCGTAACGCCCTCTGGGACCGCATCGTCGATCTCGCCCGCACCACGCGCGAGCCCGGCGCGCGGTTGATCGTGCGCGATCAGGCCGGGGAGACCGTGGTCTCCATTGGGCTGTGGACCGTGCGCAATCTCGTGCGCAAGCCCGACCGGGCCGCCTGATCCGCCGCTGACCGGCGTGGAACCAAGGCCAGCGCTGCTGCGTTGCCCCAGATGGTTCCAAGGCCCAGCCGATTGGTCAGCCCATGCCCGCCCGCAACGCGCAACCAGCCCAAGCCATCCTGCGCGATCTCAGCGCGCGCAGCCCCGTGGATGCGCCGGTCGCGCTTGTGGTGGCCCATCCCGATGACGAGACCATCGGCCTTGGGCCGCTGCTGAAATTGCTGCGCGGCGCCCATGCGATCCACCTCACCGACGGGGCTCCGCGCGATCTTCGCAGCCTGCAGGCCGCCGGGTTTCGCAGCTCTGCCGACTATGCCAAGGCCCGGGCGCGGGAGCTGGCGCGGGTGCTGGATCTCGCCCATGTGCCCGCCGGGCGCCGCCATGCCTTCGCCATCGGTGATCAGGAGGCCTTCCGCCATCTGCCCACCATCGTGGCCGCCCTGACGGCTCTTTTCAAATCCGAGGGCGTGAAGGCGGTGTTCACCCATCCCTATGAGGGCGGTCATCTCGATCACGACGCCTGCGCCTGCGCGGTGGCGCTCGCCTGCAAGCACATGGAGCAGGGCGGCCTGAGGGCGCCCGTGGTGATGGAGATGGCCTTCTACCACGAGAGCGAACATGGGCTGGTGACGCAACGCTTCAGTCAGGAGAGCGATGAGGATACGGTGATCGCCTTCGATCAGGACGAGGCCCTGATCCGGGAGGAAATGCTGGCCGCCCACGCCTCCCAGACGGCCATCCTCGGGCTTTTCCGGGAGCATCTGGTGCGCCTGCGCCCGGCGCCGCCCTATGATTTCCGCCGCCTGCCCAACCACGGCCATATCTTCTACCATCGGTTCATCGATGACGTGACGCCCGCCGACTGGATCGAGGCTGTCCATGCCGCCCACGCCTGGGTCGATAGTCCGCAGGCCCCGTGAACCCGCGCAGTCCCTTCGCGAAGTTGACAGTCGCGGCCCTCGCCGTCACCCTGCACGCCAACAGGGGAGGCGCGGTTGATCGCTCGATTCATCTCAGTGGCGGTAGCCGCAATTTGCTCGTTAGGCGCCTCCGCGCTGGCGCAGACCATCACCATCAGCACCGTGCAAAGCGTGCCCTCCGCGTCGAATTACATCGCGCAGGAGAAGGGCTATTTCCGCGAGGCGGGCGTCGATGTGCGCATCGAGGGGATCGATTCCCTCAGCCGTGCCATGGCGATCCTCGCCACCAACCAGATCCAGATCGCGCAGGGCGGCATCAACGCGGGCTATTTCAACGCGGTGGCCCAGGGCCTGCCGGTCATCATGGCGCTGGAAAGCGGCTCAACGCCGGTCTATCACAACTTCGTCGTGCGGCCTGACCTCAAAGACAAGATCAGGACCCCCGCTGATTTGAGGGGGCGCAACGTGGCGGTGAGCGGCGCGGGCTCGCTCTCGACCTATGAACTTTCTTCCATGCTGGAGACCGTGGGGCTGAGGCTCGGCGATGTGAATGTGAAGACCCTCGCCTTTCCCCAGATGATCCCCACGCTCTCCAACGGTGGAATTGATGTGGCGCTCATGGTGGCGCCCTTCACGGATATGGCGATTCAGCAGGGGGTTGCGGTCGCCTGGATCGATCCTGAAAAGGGCTATGTGAAGGAGCTGCCCATGACGAGTCTGGCCTATATGGCCAGCGCCGACTGGATCAAGGCCAACCGCGAGACCGCCCGCAAGGTCTTCATCGCGCTGGCGCGGGGCGCGCGGGACTATTGTCAGGCCTATCACCACGGGCCAAACCGGGCCGAGGTGATCCAGATCCTTCTCAAGAACGGCATCGGCAAGGACTTCAAGCAGCTCGACGAGATGGACTGGCAGGCGCGCGACCCCAATGGCCGCGTCAATCAGGCGAGCATCGTTGACCTGCTGCGCGTCTTCAAGAAGGACGGCATGATCGAGAAGGATCCGCCCCTCGACAAGCTCGTCGATAACAGTTTCTCCACCGAGATCGAAAAGGCGCTCGGGCCTTTCGAACTCATCAACAAGGCGAGCAAGCTGGAAGGCTGCCGCTGATCAGCGAGGACAAGATGGCTTTGAGTGAAGAGGTGCGCCGCGTCGTGACCACCGTGGACCCCAGCGGGAAAGCGGTCGTGCTGTTTGATGGGGACAATCCCAACAAGGTCGTGCGCGAGGGCCGCAAGACCGTGTCGCGCCTGCTCTGGACGACGCAGGAATCCCCCGCCGACATCGCAGGCCCCGCAGATCGCGCGGCGGTGAAGGTGGGCGTGGCGCCGCCTGCGGGGGGCTCCATCTTCCGCATCGTGGACATTCCCCCCACCCCCAAAGAGGTCGATGACCTACCGCTGGATTATCACCACTCCCAGCACGGCGCCTCCACCCCCAAACGCCACCTGCCGCCGCGCCATCCCCTGATGCACGCGACCCGCACGGTCGATTACGCCATCATCATGGAGGGCGAGATCGACATGCTTCTGGACGATACGGAAATCCACATGAAGGCGGGCGACGTGCTGGTGCAGCAGGGCACGAACCACGCGTGGATCAACAGGGGGACGGAGCCCTGCCGGATCGCGTTTGTGCTGATTGACGCGCAGGAGCCGTGAGGGGGCATAAGATATTGAAAATAAGCGCGCTCTTTATACCCTCCCCCTCGTGGGGAGGGTCGGCCCGCGCAGCGGGACGGGGTGGGGCGCGCGAGTTGCCGATCGTTGGCGCGGCGGCCACGGGCGCTAACTTCAGAGATGACGCGCGC
>CAMDOY010000193.1 GCA_945903655.1 Rhizobium sp. Q54
GCGCCAGCGCCAGCAGGGCATAGGCCACAAGCCGATGCTGGAACTGAACCAGCGTGATGTTTTCGAAAAAGTTGAGCCACCACGGATCCATCCGCGACAGATGCTCCATGGGCGGGACCAGATGCCCCGCCATGAAGGGCCAATCATTATAGGTGAGCCCCGCCCGCGAACCCGCCACCAAAGCGCCAAGCCCGATCTGCGTCAGCACCACAGCGAGCAAGGCGAAGGCGCCCGCTCGCAGGCTGCGCGTCGCCTCTGCGGCGGCGGGCTTCAGGCCCACGGCGATCCAGACAATCGCCGCGAAGGTGATGGACGCCAGCAACAGATGGACCATGAGCCGCTCGGGCGCGACCTCGACTCGCTTGGTCAGGCCCGAACTCACCATCCACCAGCCCACCGCCCCTTGCAGCCCGCCCAAGGCAAGAAGCCCCGTCAGGCGCCATTTGAGCGCAGGGGTCAGAACGCCGCGCAGCCAGAAATAAGCCAGTGGCAGGGCGAAGGCGAAGCCGATGACCCGGCCAAGAACCCGGTGCCCCCATTCCCAATAGAAAATGGTCTGGAACTCGCTGAGCGTCATGGTGGGGAAAAGCTGCTGATATTGGGGGATCAGCTTGTACTTCTCGAATTCCACCAGCCAGGCCGCCTCCGACAGCGGCGGGATGACGCCCGTGATCGGCTTCCATTCGGTGATCGACAGGCCGCTTTCGGTAAGCCGCGTGGCGCCGCCCACGATCACCATGGCGAAGATCAGCCCCGTCATGCTCCAGAGCCAGAGCCGAACGGCCCTGAGGGAATCGCTGGCCGCAGGGGCGGAAGCGAGAGCGGAGGCGGAGAGTTGGTCAACTGCGGTCATGGATTTCCAAAAGCTCTGGTTGATCCGAACGGGCGAGCAAGACATAAGCCTGTGGCGTGCTGGCGTCCACGGACGCCCTGTCGCACCCCCAGAGGTCAGGAGACCCCTATGCCCAGGCGCCTGCGCAAATTCGTCGGAACCATCGTCATGGTGTCCTTCGTGCTGGTCTATGCCCTCGTCGCCATGGCCCTGGCCCAGTCGCGGCCGGTGCAGGAGGCGCCGGATCTATTGCGCGGCCTCTATTATGTGCTGGTGGGCATGGCCTGGGTTCTGCCCATGCTCCCGCTGATCAAGTGGATGGAGGGCGGGCCCGCCGACACCGACCAGAGCGGAACCGCCTGATGGCCTTCTGGTCCACCGCGCTTTTATCGTCAGCCGGGTTGCTTGGCGCGGCCGGGGTCGCGCTTTCGGCCTATGCGGCCCATGCGGATGGGGGCGCCAATCTCACGACTGCGGCCACCTTTCTGCTGATCCATGCGGCGGCGGTGGCTGGCCTCAGCGCGGGCGGGACCACTAGGCGCGGCCTGTTGCAGGCCTCGACCCTGCTGGTCATTGGCGTGGTTCTCTTTTCGGGCGACATCACCCTGCGCACTCTAACCGGCGCCTCGCCCTGGCGCATGGCGGCCCCCACGGGCGGCGTGATGCTGATCGTGGGCTGGCTCTGGCTCAGCGTCGCCGCTTTTCTGGGACGAAGCCCCAGGCCTTAAGCGTGCTGAAGCACCGGGATCGACCCGTCGAAGAAGTCATCCGAATAGGCCACGACCCCATTGCCCACCCGGTGGAAGGTCAGATCAATCTGCCGATGGCCGACCAGCAGGCCCTTGATGACGAGTTCGTCCACATCCGGCGGCAGGCGCGCGCGGTTGATATGGACCGCCCCCCGGTAGCCGTCGATCCGCAGCCCAAGGCACGCCTGTAGCAGCATGAAGACCGAGCCCGAGGCCCAGGCCTGCGGCAGGCAAGCCACCGGATAGGTCACAGGCCCCTCCCCCGGCCCGCGCTGGAAGCCGCAGAAGAGTTCGGGCAGGCGCATGTCGAAACGCACGGCGGCGTCGAACATGTCCCCCATCATCTGCACCACCCCCGCCCGCTCCCCATAACGCGCCATGCCCGCCACGCACATGGCGCTGTCATGGGGCCAGACCGAGCCATTGTGATAGGACATGGGATTATACCGCGCTTCGCCCAGCGCCAGCGTGCGCACGCCCCAGCCCGTGGCGAAATCGGGCGCCAGCAACTGGTTGATGATGTGACGGGCCCTATGGGCGCCGGGCAGGCCGGTATAGAGGAGATGCCCGGCGTTGGAGGCGCGCACCGCGCAGGGGCGCCCTGACCCATCCACCGCCAGCGCGTAAAAATTCTTCTCTTCGAGCCAGAAGCGCTCCTCCACCAGACCGCGCAGACGCTCGGCGCCGCGCTGCCAGCGGGCGGCGGCCTCGAACTGGTTGCGCCGTTCGGCGATGCCCGCCATGGCCACCAGCGCCGCATAGCAATAGCCCTGCACCTCGATGAGGGCGATGGCGCCCTGCGGATCGCTCCCATCCGCATGAAAAACGGAGTCGTTACTGTCCTTCCAGCCCTGATTGGAGAGCCCGGATTCGGCGCCGCGCAGATAATCGATCAGCCCGTCCCCATCGGAATCGCCTTCTTTCTCGATCCAGGCGGTCGCCCGCTCCAACGCAGGCCAGATTTCGTCGATGAAGGAGAGATCCCCCGTGCGCTCCGCATAGGCGCCGGCCAGCATCACGAACAGCGGCGTGGTGTCGACGCCCCCGTAGTAGAGGCCAAAGGGCAGCTCCTCCAGCGCCGCCATCTCCCCGCGCCGTGTCTCGTGCATGATTTTGCCGGGGGCGGAATCGCGAAAGGGCGAATGGTCCAGCGCCTGATGACGCGCCAGGAATTTCAGCACGCCCCGCGCCAGCGAAGGGTCGAGCCAAAGCATCTGCAAGGCCGTGATGATGGCGTCGCGCCCGAAGGGGGTCGAGAACCAGGGAATGCCCGCATAGGGGTAAGGCCCAGTGGGCAATTGGGTCGTGAGCAAGGCGAGGTCGGCGCGGGATTTGTCGATCCAGGTGTTGAACAGGCGCGCGCGGGAATGGATCCTCGCCCCCCGCCGCCTCTGGCTGCGCATGCCAAAGTGCCCCCGCGCCGCCGCCGCCCGCCAGCGGGCGCAATCGGGCTTTTCCCGTTGCGGCCCCACCTCCACATAGAGGCTGCGCGCGCCATTGTGCGGCAAGGCCAGCTGAAAGGCGGCGCGGGTGGGGGTGAGGGTCGTCGGCTCCTCGGAGAAGCTGATGTGGGCCTCGCGCACCATGCCATCGAGGCCGCGATAGGCGAGCTTCACGTCGGAGGCGTTGACCTCCGCCGGAAAGGTCTCGCCGCGCGCGGTGCGGCTGAGGCCGCGCACTTCAAACATGTCGCGAAAGTCGGCGCAGAAATCGAGGGCGAAGGGCACCTCGGTGGCGGTCATGGCGAAATTGGTGAAGGTGATCCGCTCATACATGCGGTCGGCGTAGATCAGCCGCTTGCGCTCGATGTGGATGACCCCTTCCTTCAGGGACTGCCCGCCCAGCGGCGGCAGGGGACGGTTCGTCAGGTTGGAGGTGAAGACCACATTGTCCTGACTGAGGGACGAGCTGAGCAGCACCGGCGCATGACCGCCGACCGTCAGCCGCCAGCGCGACAGAAGGCGGGTGTCATTCTGGAAGAGCCCGTCCCCCTCCCCCAGCACATCGCCATTGAAGTCGGCGACCATGAAGGTGTCGCCGTGCTTGAGCGCGACAATCCGCATGGGGACGCGCGGCTCATGGGTGGACTCCACCATTTCAGGCGTGCCCGGGGCGGAGCCCGGCGTCAGGTTTTCGGTGTCGTCCTTCGCACTCTCGCCTTCCATGCCGGGGTCAGCTCCCTTGAACCACCCGCAAAGCGCCGGGCATGCGGCTGCGCGCCAGAATCCGCTGGTAGATATCGACGTAGTTGCCCGCCATGGTCATGGCGGAGAAGCGCTCCTCGAAGGTCGCCCGCACCTGCGCCCGGTCAAGCCCGCCCACCGCCTCGACGGCGGCGACGGCTTCATCCTCGCTCGATACGATGAAGCCGGTGCGACCGTGATCGATGACCTCAGGCACTGATCCACAATTCCAGGCGATGACGGGAGTTCCGCAGGCCATGGCCTCGATCATGACGAGGCCGAAGGGCTCCGGCCAATCAATGGGGAACAGCAGCGCCCGGGCGTTGCCGATGAAGTCGGATTTCTGGGCGTCGCCGATCTCGCCGATGAACTCCACGTCTGGCGCGCCCAGCAGCGGCTCGATCTCCCGGCGGAAATAGACCATGTCCGCTTGATCCACCTTGGCCGCGATGCGCAGCTTCATGCCCGCCCGCCGGGCGATGGCGATGGCCCGGTCAGGCCGCTTTTCTGGCGAAATACGACCGATAAAAGCGAGATAATCGCCCTTGGGACGGGCTGGCGGCGCATAAAGGGCCGAGGGAATGCCGTGGTGGACCGTCTCGATCCAGTTGCCCAGCGCCAGGGGCTTGCGCTGGTTGTCGGAGATCGACACCAGCGGATAGGCGGGCCAGCAGCTATAGGCCTCGGGAAGATCCTTCAGGTCCTGCCGCCCGTGGAGCGTGGTGACAGTCTGACCCGCCACATCCTCGAACAGGGGAAAATGCAGGAGATCGATGTGGAAATGGATCACGTCGAACTGCGCCAGCCGCCGCCTGACCTCGCTGAGCTGCACCAGATGGGCCGCCAGATCGCACCGCAGCGGATCGGGGTCGAGCCGGATGGCCTGATCACGCACCGGCACGAGCGTCGCCTTGGTGGCCGCGTCCGCGCTTGCAAACAGAGTCACATCATGGCCGAGATCAACCAGAGCGTCGCTCAGGAAGGCGACAATGCGCTCGGTTCCACCATAGAGACGCGGCGGCACGGACTCATAGAGCGGGGCGACTTGTGCGATTTTCATCCTGGGGCGTCCTGTGAAGCCGCCGCAGGGGCCTCGCCCACGATGCGCCGGGCTGGGGATTGCCCCTCCCATCATCCTAAGTGGATCCCGGCGTCCGCAGGTCAATGCCACGCCCGCCTGATCGCTGCAGGTCCGCATGGAATGTTTTCTGCAAATTACAACGCCAAATCGTATTTTCACCCTACCGGCGCTTGGATCTTGCTTTTTTTTTCTGACTATCCACGATATAAAGTTACGTTTGGTCCAAAAATCGCTCGCGCCGTATAGGTGTGGGAGATCTGCACGTGCGTCTGACCGAATGATACTGTATTAAAGCGGCAGGCTGCGGGTCTGACGGACCAAGAGGGAAGAGAATGTCAATCCGGACAAAGGGCCTGACCCTGATCGCTTTGGCTGCAGCAGGGGTGATCGCTTGCGTTTATTGGCCCTCCAGGGTCGAAGAGGCCTTTCCCGGCTGGATCGAAAAAACAGCCTCTTTAAGGGCCGTGCTGCCAGGCGCGCCCGCCGTCACGGCCAAGAGCCAGGCTGGCGCTGCGCCGACGGGCGCCCCCGGTCAACGCTCCAACGCCGCCGTCGGACGTCCCCCGGTGCCCATCAACATCGATACGGTTCAGCGCGGGCCCATGCCGGTTCGTATCGACGCCGTCGGCACGGTGCAACCGGTGGCCAGCGTCGCCCTCAAGACGCGCATCGACGCGCAAATCGAAAAGATCTTCGCCGCTGACGGCGCCCAGGTGAAGGCTGGCGATGTTCTGGTCAAGCTTGATTCGCGCCAGATCGAGGCGCAAATCAAACAGACCGAAGCCAATATCGCCAAGGATCAGGCCACCCTCGAACAGGCGAACCGCGATGCGGCGCGTAGCAACGATCTGTTCGGACGGGGCGCGGGAACCCAGACCAGAGCGGACGACGCCTTGACCCAGGTCGCGGCGGCCAAAGCGGTGCTGGCCGCCGACCAGGCCCTGCTCGACAACCAGAAGGTGCAGTTGAGCTGGTACACGCTGATAGCCCCGATCACCGGGCGCGTGGGGACCTTCAACGCCAAAGCTGGCAATATCGTGCGCTCCGGCGACAACACAGCCACGGGGATCATCGGCACCATCGTCCAGACATCCCCGATCTATGTGGCCTTCTCGATCCCGCAAACAGCGCTTGCTGATGTGCGCGACGCCATCGCCGCAGGCCGCAGCGAGGTGCGCGCGACGCCGCAAGGGGCCAAGCGCAGTGCGGTCGGCAAAATCGCCGTGCTGGACAACACGATCGACGCGGCCACCGGCACCATCATGATCCGCGCCATCTTCGAGAACGCTGACGATGTGCTTTGGCCCGGCCAGTTGTGCAACGTGCGCGTGACCCTGCGCGTCGATCCGGACGTCATTTCCATTCCACGCTCGGCCACCCAATCCGGCCAGCAGGGCAACTTCGTGTATCTTGTCGAGAATGGCGTGGCCCGCTCCCGCAAGGTCTCCGTCGGGCGATTCCAGGATGGCCGGGACATCGTGCTTGAGGGATTGAACGGCGGCGAGACGATCGTGAGCGATGGCGCGCTCCTGCTGATAGATGGATCAAGGGTTGATATCCGCAAGGAAACAACTGAAAAGAAGGGCGCGATCTGATGTCTCTGCCTGAGCTTTGCATTCGTCGTCCCGTGATGACGACGCTTTTGATGCTGTCGTTCATCGTTTTCGGCATCTTTGGCTATTTCAAGCTGCCGACTTCGGCCCTTCCGCGCGTCGATTTCCCGACCATCGCGGTCACGACCCAGCTTCCCGGCGCCAATCCCGAGACCATGGCGACCTCAGTGGTCGCGCCGCTTGAGCGCGCCTTCGCCACCATTCCGGGCATCAGCCTGATGACGTCCCGTTCGACCAATGGCGGCTCGAACATCACCATGCAGTTCGACCTTGACCGCAACATCGACGGCGCCGCCCTCGACGTGCAGTCGATGATCACCGCCACCCTGCGCCGCCTCCCGCCGGAACTGCCCGCACCCCCAAGCTTCCGCAAGGTCAACCCAGCCGATGCGCCAGTGCTTCTGCTGGTGCTGTCATCCCCCACCATGCCCTTGTCCACCACCAATGATTACGCCGAACAGGTCTTCGCCCAGCAGATCTCGCAGATCCCCGGCGTCGCCCAGGTGCTGATTTTCGGCCAGCAGAAATACGCCGTGCGCGTCGAAG
>CAMDOY010000194.1 GCA_945903655.1 Rhizobium sp. Q54
AGCGACGGCGGGCCGCAGGGCGGTTAAGATTGGTCGGTCATGTCCCGATCCAACCCCTTCGAAGCTGAACAGCAAGAGACCATCGCCTTCCTGCGCGGGCTTGAGCCCTGCACGCAGATCACCACCCATGGCTCCCATGTATTTCTCTATGGCGAACGCGCGCTCAAGCTGAAGCGGGCGCTGCGCTACGCCTATCTCGATTTCTCCACGCCGCAAAAACGCCTTGCCGATTGCGAGCGGGAGTTGGCGATCAACCGCCGTTTCACGCCGCGCCTCTACCTTGGCCTGCGCCGGATCACCCGCGCGCCTGACGGCGCCTTGACGCTGGATGGCAAGGGCGAGGTGGTGGATGGGGTGGTGGAGATGCGGCGTTTTCGTGATGAGGACCTGTTTTCGCGGATGGTCGAGGAGGGGCGGGCCACGCCAGCTCTGGTCACCCGTCTCGCGGGGGTGATCGCCGCCTCCCATGAGAAGGCCGAGGTGGCGAGCCTTGGCGGCGCCGATGCTTTCGGGCGGGTGCTGGCGCTCAACGAGACCGCCTTGCGGGCGAGCGCGCCGGTGGCGGCGGAGCGCATCGAGGCGCTCTGCGCCGGGCTGCGCGCGCTTCGGGATCGCCATGGCGCCCTGCTGGACGCCCGCAGCGCGCGTGGCTGCGTGCGGCGCTGCCATGGGGATCTGACCTTGCGCAACATCTGCCTTTTCGAAGGCGAGCCCGCCCTGTTCGACGCGCTGGAGTTCGACGAGGGACTCGCCACCATCGACGTGCTCTACGATCTGGCCTTTCCGCTGATGGATCTGTGGCGGCTGGGCGCGCGTGATCTCGCAAATGTCCTCTTCAACCGCTATCTCGACGCCCGCGATGAGGGTGATGGCCTGCCGCTGCTGCCCCTGTTCATGGCGACCCGCGCTTTGGTGCGCGCCCATGTGACGGCGGCGCTCGCCCGAGAGGCGCCGGAGCGTCTCGCGGAGGCGCAAGGCTACTTCGAGCTTGCCGAGAGCCTGCTGGCGCCTCGCCAGCCCCTGCTGGTGGCGTTGGGCGGCTTCAGCGGCTCGGGCAAATCGACCCTCTCCGCCCATCTCGCCAGCGCGTTGGGGCCAGCGCCGGGCGCGCGCATCCATGCCACGGACCGCATCCGCAAGGCGCTGCATGGGGTGGCGGCGACCGACAGGCTGCCGCCTGAGGCCTATGCGCCTGAGGTCTCGGCCCGGGTCTATGCAAGGGAGCGCGAGGCCTGCGCCGCCACCCTGTTGGCGGGGCATGGCTGCATAGCCGAGGCCGTTTTCGACCGGGCGCAAGACCGCACCGCTATCGAGGCTGTGGCGCAGTCGGCGGGCGTCCCCTTCGCAGGCTTCTGGCTGGAGGCGCCGGTGGAGGTGCTGGCCCAGCGCATCGCAGGGCGCAGCGGTGATGCCTCCGATGCGGATGAGGCGGTGATGCGGGCTCAGGTCGCCCGTGGGAACGAGGGCGTGGGGTGGACGAGGCTGGATGCGGCGCAGGGCGTGGAGGCGCTGGTGGGGGAGGTCGTTTGCAGAATTGAAGCGTTCGCACCCAAATAAACACCCGATTACACCCAAAAAGAGCCCATCCCCTCCCGCTTTGCTTTCAGCCGCGCTGACCTATGTCAGGTGCATCGCTAGCAGAGGATCGCCCATGCTTCGCCGCCTCATTCCGCTTTTGATCGTGCTCGCCTGCGCCCCCGCCGCTCTGGCCCAGCAGCGCGATCCCGCGCCCGGGCGGCGGATCGCCGAGCGTGATTGCGCCTCCTGTCATGCGGTCAAGCCCGGCGATGTCGGCCCGAGTCCGGTCGACGCGGCGGCGCCGTTTCAGCTGGTGGCCCGCTTGCCCTCCTCGACCGAGCTGGCCCTGCGGGTCTTCCTGCGCACCAGCCACGCGGGCATGCCCAATCTTCAGTTCACCGAACAGGAGATCGACGATCTCGTCGCCTATATCGTCTCGCTTTCGCTACCACAGAAGTAGCGCCCCGCTGGGTCACAACCCGCTTCGCCTGTGCTAGACAGGGACTTCGGCGCAGACCGACGAGTGGGGAAACAACGGTGACGATCAAGCTAGAAGCCCGCGACATCGGGCTCTCCTATTTCCAGCCGCGCAGCAATACGCGTCTTGTGGCGCTGGAGGCGGTGAGCCTGACCATCCAGGAGGGCGAATTCGTCTCCGTCGTCGGCCCTTCGGGCTGCGGCAAGACCACCTTCCTGTCCATCGTCGACGGCCTGCTGCGGCCCACCTCGGGGCAGATCATCGTGGATGGGCGCCTTGTGACCACGCCCGGCCCCGACCGCGCCGTGGTGTTTCAGGACGCGTCCCTGCTGCCCTGGCGCACGGTGCTAGGCAATGTGTCCTATGGCCTCGAATGCCAGCGCCGCACCGGACCCGAGGCGCGCGAGCGTGCCTTGCATTTCATCGACATGGTGGGCCTGCACGGCTTCGAGCAGCACTATCCCCACGAACTCTCCGGCGGCATGCAGCAGCGCGTCAATCTTGCCCGGGCCCTGGTCATGGACCCGCAGCTTCTGCTCATGGACGAGCCCTTCGCCGCGCTCGACGCGCAAACCCGCGAGGCCATGCAGGAGGAGCTGATGGAGATCACCCTCAAGGCCAAGAAGACCGTGCTCTTCATCACCCATCAGATTGATGAAGCGGTCTATCTCTCCGACCGCGTCATCGTCTTTTCAGCGCGCCCCGGCCGGGTGAAGGCCGATGTGCGCATCGCCATCGAGCGCCCGCGCAAGCTGCGCCTCAAGCGTGATCCGCGTTTTCACGCATTGGAGGACGAGGTCTGGTCCCTCGTCCATGATGAGGCGGCGCCTGCGCTGACCTAGGCCTTCAGCACCACAAGCCCATCCAGCGCCAGCGCGCCCGAGGGCAGGGCGGTCAGCGGGTTCACGTCGATGCTCTCCAGCCGCTCGCCCAGATCCTGCGCGAGATGGGAGAGGCCCACGAGCGCGCTCACCACCGCCGCGCGGTCAAGCTTCGCTCCGCCCCTATAGCCATCGAGCAGACGCCCAGCCATTGTGCGCTCGATCATCCCAGCGGCCTGCGCCTCGCTCAGCGGCACGGGACCGAAGGTCACGTCCTTCACCAGTTCCAGCAGCACGCCGCCCGTGCCGAACATGGTCACGAGCCCCACCTCGGGATCGCGATGCACGCCCAGCACCAGCTCGGTCCCGCCGCTCACCTGTTGAACCACGAGCACGCCGCCAAAATGCGCGCCGGGTTTCGCCGCCGCCAGCGCCGCCGCGATGCGCGCGAAGCCCTCGCGCACCTCCTGCCCATTGCGCAAGCCGATCAGCACGCCGCCCACATCGGACTTGTGCTGCACATCGTCGGAGACGAGCTTCAGCACCACGGGATAGCCGATGGCCTCAGCCGCTGTCGCGGCGGCGTCCGCGCTGCCTGCGAAGGCCTCGCCCGGGGAACGCACCCCATATGCCCCGAGCAATTGCTTGGAGGCTGCCTCGCCCATCACCCGGCGCCCATCGGCAGCGGGCGCGGCCTGCGCCATCAGCGCCGTCGCTGCATCGGTCAATTTTTGCGGCATGCGGGGCGCAGGCGCGCTCTTGGCCATGGCGCCATAGCGGCCCACATGGGCGGCGGCCTTCAGGGCCTTGTCGACCTCGTGCAGCACGGGCAGGTGGGGGAAACCCTCGCGGAAGGCGCGGGTGAAATCGCTATACATGTAGGAGGCCATGGAGACGACAGCGACGGGCTTGCGCGCGCCCTCCACCACCATGCGGTCCACCTCGCGCAGATTGCCCGCCTTGGCGTTCTGGCCCTCCACCAGCGGTAGCTCCTCCTGCACCAGCAGCAGGTCGATGTTGGGGTCATCGAGCATGATGTCGATGCATTTGAAATAGACCTCCGCGCTCGACAGGGCCGCGAAGCCCGCATCCAGCGGATTGCCCATGGAGGTGCCCACGCCCAGCAATTCCTTCATCCGCGCCGTGGTATCCGGCGTGAGTTGCGGGAAGGAGACCTCGTTGCGCTCGGCGCCCTCCAGCAAGAGCCCCTTCAAGCCGCCGGAGAAGGTGATGGCGCCCAGACGCGATCCCGCGGGGATCTGCCCATGGGTCAGATAATCGGCGCATTCCACCATCTCGTCGATGGTGGCGACGCGCAGCACACCGAGCGGCCGCGTCACCGCATCGAAACAGGCCAGCGAGCCCGCGAGGGAGCCCGTATGGGCGAGCGCCGCCGCGCGGCTCGCCTCCGAGCCGCCGATCTTCATGGCCACGATGGGTTTGCGCGCGGCGAAGGCCTCAGCGCAGGCGCTCAGAAAGTCATCGGCGTCGCGGATCGCCTCGATGAAGCAGCAGATGACCTTCACATGGTCCTGCGCCACCATGTAGCGGATGTAATCGGCGGTGGTGAGGCCCACCTCATTGCCATTGGTGATGGCGTAGGCGGGCGTCATGCCCCGGCTCTTGAGGGCGCGGTAGATCGCCATGACGATGCCGCCGCTCTGGCCGAAGAGGCCAATGGCGCCGGGCGTGAAATCGGTGATGCGATCATCGGGAATGGTGCAAAAGCCAAAGGGCGAGGCGAGGTTCCCCATGCAGTTGGGGCCTGACACCGCCAGCCCGCTCTCCTGCACGGCGGCGCGCAACTGGGCGCCCAGCGCGAGGCCCTCGGGGTCGCCGCCCTCGCCAAAACCGCTGGAGAAAATCGTGGCGCTGCGGGCGCCCGCCGCCCCCGCCGCGCGGATGGCGTCGATGGCGGCGGCGCCGGGCACCAGCACCACCACATGGTCGGGCTTGCCGGGCAGGGAGGCGAGATCGCGGTAGCAGGTCTGCCCATCCCAGACCGTCTCGACGCGCGGGTTCACTGGATAGATCGTGCCCTTGTAGCCGCCGCGCTTGAGGACGCGAAAGACGCGTTTGGCCCAGCTGCCATTGCGGTCGCTTGCGCCCACGATGGCTATGCTCGCGGGGTCGAGCAGAGCCTTCACCTGGGCGACGCTTGATGTTTTCGTCATGATCGTCAGTCTCCTCGCGCCGCTCAGCGGAACAATTGAATGTAGAGCGCCGCCCATTTCTCATAATCGCGCGCGATGTCGTCGGGGCTCATGACGGCGGCCTTGAAGCCGCCCGTGGAGGGCGCCAGCTCCGGCATGGAGGCGGGCACATCCGAGCGCGTGGGGAAGTAGTCGGCTTTCTGGAAAATCAGCTGGCCCTCTTTCGAGATCATATATTCCAGAAAGAGCTTCGCGGCGTTGGGATGGGGCGCGGCGGCGGTGATGGCGTGCAATTCGGTCTGCACCATCACCGGCTCCAGCTTCAGCCATTGGGAGGGCGCGCCCTTCTTGGCGCTGAGGGCTGCATGGTGGTTGAAGATCTGCAGCACGAGGGGATATTCGCCCGCGATGACCTGATCAAGCACGGCGCGCGCGCTGGCGCTGACGGATTTGATGCGCTGCTCCCGGAGCTTGCGCAGATAATCCATGCCCTTTTCTTCACCCATGACGTTCAGCACATGGCCGATGAAGCCGGGCCCGCCGGACGTGTCGTTCTGTTTCCAGACGATCTTGTCCGTCCACTTCTTGTCGAGCAGATCTTCGTATGTTTTCGGGCGATCTTTCTCGGGCACCAGGTCGGTGTTCACGGCGGGGGTCATCACATAGTAATTGGCCGCGACCCAATAGCCATTGGGGTCTTTGAACTCCGGCGGCAGCGCCTTGGCGCCCTCAAGATCGACCTTCATCACCGCGTTGGCTTCGAGCAGCGGCTTCAAACCGCTGGTCATGGCGAAGACATCGGCTTTCATGGAGCCCGCCTTGTGCTCTCCCATGAGTTTCAGCAGATTGGCCTGGCTGTCGGAGCGGGCATATTCCACCTTGACGCCATATTTCGCCTCGAAACCGGCGACGAGGGGCCGCACGATCTGGTCCACGATCAGGTCGGTGTAATAGACGACCTTGCCTTCTTGTTTGGCTTTGGCGATCAGCTCCGCGCTCACCTCCTGGGCGCGCGCCAGCCCCGCAGTCATGAACAGCGCCGCGAAAAGGGCGGCGGCCTTCGGCACCGAAGTCTTCATCTTGATCCTCCCGTTTTTTGATCTTGCCCCGGCGCATTTGGCTGCGCCGGGAAGTCTTATTCTGGGGCCCGCAGGCCCCCACAATCAGGTCACTTCTTCTTGTATTGCAGCAGGTGGCCACAGCCTGCCTTGTTCGCCCAATAGGCGATGGCGCGGAAGAGATCCTTGCCGCCGGGGCCGTCAGCGTCGCGCACGGCGATTTCGCCCGCCGAGAGCACCTTCACCGTGCCGCCCATCATCATGGCCTCTTTCAGAACCTTGGCGTTCTGGGGCAGATAGATCGAGGACTTCAGCACCTCGCCCAGGGTGCGGCCAGCGGCGGTGAAGCCATGGCCGCGCATCAGCGCCACACGATTGGAGCCCATGGTTTTCGCGAGATCGCGGCCATGGTCCATGTTGGCCACCAGCAGGCCCGTGTCGCCGAAGGTGTCGCGGATATCCCACACGGGGATCGTGCCGCCGCACTGGCTGGCGGTGTGGATGCAGGGCTGCAGGGGCACCGAGCTGATGGTGAAGGGCAGCACGTCCAGCGCATGGCTATGCACCACCGCATTGATCTCGGGGTTCGCCTCATAGACCGCCGCATGGATGAAGCGTTCGTGATAGGCTGGATCCGTGCGGCCATCGGTGACCTGACCATCCATGCCGAATTCCATGATGTCTTCGTGTTCGACCAATTCAGGGCTGCGCGAACGCGACAGGAAGAAGCGGTCGGGTTTTTCCGGGTGGCGCACGCTCACATGGCCGAAAGCGTCCACGACGCCCTGGCCTGCGAGAATGCGGTTGGCGAGCACCAGTTCATTGATCAGCGCGTCGAGGTCAGCCATGGTTTATCCCTTGATTGTGTGCGTGTGGAAAGCGTTCAGCGCGCCGCGTCGATGGGCCTCAGCCAGCCGAGGAAGCGCATGAGGGGTTCGTCGCTGACGCGCAGGAGATAGCACTCC
>CAMDOY010000195.1 GCA_945903655.1 Rhizobium sp. Q54
GCCCAATGACATGACCCGCGCCTTCCAGGGGCTGCTGCTGATGTGCGTGCTCATCGCCGACACCGCCACGCGCTACCGCATCCGCCTGAATGGGGGAGCCGCCTGATGACCTCCAGCATGTTCCAGCTCATCCTGATGGCGGTGGTGACGGCGGCGACGCCCCTGATCCTCGCCGCCATCGGCGAACTCGTGACCGAGCGCGCGGGCGTCCTCAACCTCGGCGTGGAGGGCATGATGATCATGGGCGCGGCGGTGGGTTTCGCGGGCGCCTATTCTACCGGCTCCACAACTCTGGGGGCGCTGGCGGGCATCCTCGCGGGAACGCTGATGGCGGCCCTGTTCGGGTTCCTGACCATTGCGCTGGCGATCAATCAGGTGGCGGCGGGTCTTGCGCTGACCATTTTCGGGGTGGGTCTGTCGGGCCTGCTCGGCGCGGGCTTCGTCGGCCTCAAGCGCGACAACCCCGGCCAGATCCATATCCCCGGCCTCTCGGACCTGCCCTATGTCGGTCAACTGATCTTTGGCGAGGACGCCTTCGTCTATGCAACGCTGGCCCTCGTGGCGGGGACCGCGTGGTTTTTGTCCCGCACCCGCGCGGGGCTGACCTTGCGCTCCATCGGGGACAATCACCAATCCGCCCATGCGCTTGGCCTGCCGGTGCGGCGGACGCGGTTTCTGGCTTGCCTCTTCGGCGGCGGCTGCGCGGGGCTGGCGGGCGCTTATCTCACCCTCGTCTACACCCCCTTCTGGTCGCCGGGCATGACCGCCGGGCGTGGCTGGATCGCCCTCGCCCTCGTGGTTTTCGCCTCGTGGAAGCCGTGGCGCGTGGTCTTGGGCGCCCTGCTCTTTGGCGGCGCGACCGTGTTGCAGCTTCACGCCCAGGCGGCCTCCTTCGGCCTGCCGGGTCAGCTTCTTTCCGCCGCGCCCTATCTCGCCACCATTTTCGCGCTTTTGCTGCTAAGCTCGGGAACACGTCGGAGCGCGGCGGCCCCCGCCGCCCTCGGACAGGCCTTTATCGCGCCCCGCTAGGGGCATCTTGACCATGAGAGTTCAACTCAGTTCTATGCAAGCAAGAAAGGAATATCGAATGAAAAAGCACTTGTTGAAGATCGCGCTGCTCTCCGCAGCCGCGCTCATGACCGCCAGCGCAGGCTTCGCCGCCGAGAAGCTCAAGGTCGGCTTCGTCTATGTCGGCCCGGTCGGCGACTTCGGCTATTCCTACCAGCATGACCAGGGCCGCATCGCCATGGAGAAGGCGCTCAAGGACAAGGTGCAGACCACCTTCCTCGAGAATGTGCCCGAGCCCGACAGCGACCGCTCCATCGAGCAGCTCGCCCGCTCCGGCCACAAGCTGATCTTCACGACCTCCTTCGGCTACATGGAGCCGACCCTGCGCGTCGCGAAGAAATTTCCGGGCGTGAAGTTCGAACATGCGACGGGCTACAAGCGTTCCGACAACGTGGCCACCTACACCGCCAAGTTCCATGAGGGCCGTTATGTGATCGGCCAGATCGCTGGCAAGATGACCAAGTCGAACATCGTGGGCTATGTCGCCTCCTTCCCGATCCCGGAAGTGGTGGCCGGCATCAACGCCTTCATGCTCGGCGCACAGTCGGTCAACCCGGACATCAAGGTCAAGATCGTCTGGGCCAACACCTGGTTCGATCCGGGCAAGGAGGCGGACGCGGCCAAGGCGCTGCTGGCGCAAGGCGCGGACATCATCACCCAGCACACGGATTCCGCCGCGCCCCTGCAGGAGGCGGAAAAGGCTGGCAAGCTTGCCTTCGGCCAGGCCTCCGATCAGGCGCGCTTCGCCCCCAAGGCGCAGCTGACCTCCATCATCGACGATTGGTCCAGCTATTATATCGACCGCACCAAGGCGGTTCTGAATGGAACCTGGAAGTCCAAGGACACCTTCGGCGGCATGGACGCGGACATGGTGCATATGGCGCCCTACGCCAATATGCCCGATGACGTGAAGAAGATGGCGATGGAAACCGCCGCCGCCATCAAGGCGAAGAAGCTCCACCCCTTCAAGTGCCCGGTCCTCGACCAGGACGGCAAGGCGGTCGAGTGCAAGGACGGCAAGGCCCTGACCGACGCCCAGATCACCAGCATGAACTGGTATGTGAAGGGCATCGACGAGAAGCTGCCCAAATAAAGCGAGCAGGTGATGCGCGAGCCCGGAATGAAACGAGATCATATCAGCTTCATCTTCCGCGGCTCGCGCGTCAGCCTCGCGGGCTTTTCCGCCCATGCGACCCTGCTGGACTGGCTCAGGCTCGACGCCCGCGCCACCGGCACGAAGGAGGGCTGCGCCGAGGGGGACTGCGGAGCCTGCACTGTGGTTCTGTCGCGCCTGCGCGACGGCCAACTCGATCAACGTCCCGTCAACGCCTGCATCCTGCTTCTGGGTCAGGTGGACGGGGCGGAGATCCTCACCATCGAAGATCTGGCCGAGGGGAGCGCGTTGCATCCCGTCCAGCAGGCCATGGTCACCCACCACGGCGCCCAGTGCGGCTTTTGCACGCCGGGCATCGTGATGAGCCTGTTCGCCCTGCAGCAAGGCGCCGCCGACGCTGTCACCCGGCCGCAGGTGGAGACGGCGCTGGCGGGCAACCTCTGCCGCTGCACCGGCTACCGGCCCATCGTGGATGCGGCGATGGAGGCCTGCGCGGGCCCGCCGCAGGACCGCTTCGCCGCTAACGCAACTGAGCGCATCAACGCGCTCGCCACGCTGGACGATGGCGCCGATCTCTTCGTGGGGACGCAGACCCACTTCTTCGCCGCGCCCGCCAGCGAGGATGCGCTGGCCGCCCTCTATGGCGCACATCCTGACGCGCTCCTCCTGTCAGGCGCAACCGATGTCGGCCTTTGGATCACCAAGGCGCTTCAGACACCGCCCAAGATCATCTGGCTGGGTCGTCTGCACGGCGCCTTCACCGCCGTTGAGATGGGCGACAAGACCCTGTCGCTGGGCGCGGGCTTGACGCTTGCCGACGCCACGGCGCCCCTCACGGAGCTTCACCCTGATCTCAAGGAAATCGTGCGCCGCTTCGGCTCGGCGCAGGTGCGCGCCTCCGGCACCATCGGCGGCAATCTCGCCAATGGCTCGCCCATCGGCGATCTCGCCCCCTGCCTGATCGCGCTGGGGGCGGAGATCGAGTTGCGGCGTGGCAGCGAGTTGCGCCGCCTGCCGCTGGAAGCCTTCTTCATCGCTTACAAAAAGCAGGATCGGCGGCCCGGCGAATATCTGCGCCGCATCATCATCCCCCGCCCCGCCCCTGACCGGCAGTTCCGCGCCTTCAAGATCAGCAAGCGGTTCGATGAAGACATCTCCGCTGTGCTGGGCGCCTTTCAGCTGGGCCTGGTCGGTCGTCACGTGATCTTCGCCCGCATCGCCTTTGGCGGCATGGCTGGCACGCCCTCGCGCGCGCCCATGACGGAAATGGCGGCCATCGGGATCGATCTCGACGATCCCGCGACCTGGGCGAAGGCGCTGGCGGAACTCGCCAATGATTTCGCCCCCATTGATGACGCCAGGGCGAGCGCCGCCTACCGCAGCCTCATCGCGCGGAATCTGTTTCTGAAGACCTTGATGGAAATATCTGGAATACCAGTAGACATTACGCGCTTGTCATCTCTGGAGGCTTCCCATGCCGCCCAATGACGCCGGTCCGGATGACGCCCTCGCCGTCGTGAGCAAACCCGTGCGCCATGACTCCGCGCGCCTGCATGTGAGTGGGACGGCGGCCTATATCGACGACATCCGCGAGCCCCAGGGCACGCTGCATCTGGCCCCCGGCCTCTCCCCCGCCACGCGCGGACGCATCAAGACGCTCGTCCTCGCCAAGGTGCGGGCGGCGCCGGGCGTGGTCGCCGTGCTGACGGCGGCGGATGTGCCGGGCCACAACAACACCTCCCACGCCTTCAACGACGATCCCCTGATCGCCGATGGCGCCGTGGTCTTCCGGGGTCAGGTGATCTTCGTGGTCGTCGCCCGAAGCCGCGATAAGGCGCGCCGCGCCGCACGGCTGGCCCATGTGGAGATCGAGGAGGAGACGCCCATCCTCACCATCGAGGATGCGCTGGCGGCGGATGCGAAGGTCCTGCCCGATTACGATTTCAGGGTGGGCGACCCCGCGCAGGCCATCGCGCAGGCGCCCAACCAGCTCGCGGGCATGCTGCGCATTGGCGGTCAGGAACATTTCTATCTAGAAGGCCAGGCCGCCTTCGCCATGCCGGGCGAGGCTGGCGAAATGCTCGTCCATTCCTCGACGCAGGACCCCACCCTGCTGCAAAGCGTGGTGGCGGGGGTGCTCGCCATGCCGAACGCCTTCGTCACGGTGGAGACGCGGCGCATGGGCGGCGCCTTTGGGGGCAAGGAATCCCAGGCCTCCCAGACCGGCGCCCTCGCCGCGCTGGCCGCCCATGTGACGGGCCAGCCCTGCAAGCTCAGGCTCGACCGGGACGATGATTTCATCATCACCGGCAAGCGCCACGATTTCCGCGCGGACTGGACGGTGGGTTTCGATGAGGCCGGGCGCATCGCGGGCTATGACGTGGCGCTGAACGCGCGCTGCGGTTGTTCGGTCGATCTATCGCCGGGCGTGGTGGATCGCGCCATGTTCCACGCGGCCAACGCCTACCACCTGCCAGCCGCGTCTGTGCTTGGGCGGAGGCTCTTCACCAACACGGTCTCCAACACCGCCTTTCGCGGCTTTGGCGGGCCGCAGGGCATGCTGGCCATCGAGCGCGCCATGGACGCAATCGCCCACGCCACGGGCCTTGATCCCCTCGATGTGCGCAAAGCCAATCTCTACCGCACGGGCGCCGATGTGACGCCCTATGGCATGCGGGTCGAGGATCCCGACGTGCTGGCGGGGCTGATCGACAAGCTGGAGGCCTCCAGCGATTACCGTGCGCGCCGGGCGCAGATCGCGGCCTGGAACAAGGCCAATCCCATCATCAAGCGCGGGCTGGCGCTCACCCCGCTGCAGTTCGGCATCTCCTTCACCCTCATCCACATGAACCAGGCGGGGGCGCTGGTGCATGTCTATGAGGATGGTTCGGTGCATCTCAACCACGGCGGCACGGAGATGGGCCAGGGGCTCTTCACCAAGGTGGCGCAGGTGGTGGCGGAGGAATTCGGCATCCCCCTCGATTGGGTGCGCATCACCGCCACCAACACCGCCAAGGTGCCAAACGCCTCGCCCACGGCGGCGAGCGCTGGCTCCGATCTCAACGGCATGGCGGCGCAGGTGGCCGCTCGCGAGATCAAGACGCGCATGATCGCCCTCGCCACCGAGCATTATCGGACGCCTGCGGACCAGATCCACTTCCGCGACGGCCTCGTGATCATCGGCAACGAGACCATCCCCTTCCCGCAACTGGCGAAGATGTGCCGCCAGAACCGGGTGCAGCTCTCCCACGCGGGCTTCTACAAGACGCCGGAGATCCACTGGGACCGGGCGGCGCGACGGGGCAAGCCCTTCCTCTATTTCGCCTATGGGGCCGCCTGCGCGGAGGTCGCCATCGACATTCTTACGGGCGAGAACAGGGTGACGCGGGTCGATATTCTCCATGACGCCGGACGCTCCCTCAACCCTGCGCTGGACATCGGCCAGATCGAGGGCGGCTTCGTGCAGGGCATGGGCTGGCTGACGACCGAGGAGCTGGTCTTCGACGGCAAGGGGCGCCTTTCGACCCATGCGCCCTCCACCTACAAGATCCCCGTGGCCTCCGACGTGCCCGCCGATTTCCGGGTGGCTTTGCTCGACGAGCCCAACCGCGCCGCCACCATCTACCGCTCCAAGGCCGTGGGCGAGCCGCCGCTCATGCTGGCGATCTCGGTCTATTCCGCCATGCTGGACGCGCTCCATTCGATAGCGCCGGGCAAACAGGTCAGCCTCGACACGCCCGCCACGCCAGAACGGATCCTGATGGCGGCGGAGGCCATGAAGAGCGCCCAATGACCGCCTTCAAGCGCCTGCACGAGGCTGTGGCGGCGGAAGGTTTCGCGGCCTTCGTCACCATCGTGCAGGTGGAGGGCTCGGCCCCGCGCGAGCGCGACGCCTTCATGGTGGTGCGCCCCTCCGGCGCCTTTCACGGGACCATCGGCGGCGGCGCGCTCGAATTCGAGGCGATCGCCAATGCGCGGGAGGCTCTGGCCCGCATGGCGCCGACCCATCAGCGCAGCCGGTCCTTGGGCCCGGATCTTGGCCAATGCTGCGGGGGACGGGTGAGGCTGCGGATCGAATGCTTCGACCGGGCCGCCCTGCCGCAAATCGCGGAATGGGCGCAGGCCGAGCGTGATCCGGATCTGCGGTTGCTGCGGCGCGAAGGCGCTGATGGCGCGGTGCTGCGGCGTGTGGCGGAACATCCGGCTGATCGGGAGCCGGGCGAGGAGGAGGAGCGTTACGCGCCCCCCACCACGCCAGTGCTCCTCTTCGGCGCCGGCCATGTGGGCCGGGCGCTGGTTCTGGCGCTGGCGCACCTGCCCTTCGCGGTGCGCTGGATTGATCCGCGCGCCGACTGGTTCCCCACCGCCGCGCCCGCCAACGCCCACCCTGTGGCGACGGCGGACCCTGTGGCGGAGTTGGGCGCAGCCCCGCCCGGCGCCTTCGTGGTCGTGATGACCCATTCCCACCCGCTCGATCTCGATATCGTCGCACGCGCGCTTCAGCTCGGCCATTTCCCCTATGTGGGTCTTATTGGCTCTGCGACCAAGCGGGCGCGTTTCGAGAGCCGGTTGAGGGACTTGGGGGTAGCGGCGGACCGCATCGCAGGGCTCGTCTGCCCCATCGGCGCGCCCCGGGTGCGCGACAAGACGCCTGCGGTGATCGCGGCCACGGTGGCCGCCGAACTGCTCCAGAAGCGGGACGCAAGCTAAGGTAGCTGTGGCCGGGCCGCGCATTATCTTAGGCCCTTTTAATTCATGAGGGAGACATGATAGCTTAATCACAACAATTAATGGGAACGGGGT
>CAMDOY010000196.1 GCA_945903655.1 Rhizobium sp. Q54
AGCCGCCGGGCCCGCGAGAAGAATGCTTCCGCTGCAGGGCCCGTCTTCAGCGCTGCATGTATCACATTTGCCCGCCCCAATGCCAAATCCATTTGGCTCGAAGCGAACAGAATCACACGAGGGATCCGCGCCGCCGCCTCGCCGTAGCGGCGCGACAACACTTGACCCATCTTGCGGACCCCATCGTCACCGGCGTCGGTGGCGTGGAGCATGCCCGCAATTTCCGTTGCGGAGGCGACCGCCTTCTCCACCTTGGCGAAGCCGGTCACCACCAGGCCCGTCTTGTTGACGAGCGAGAGATATTGGAGCGCGTCGCGCTCCAGCAAGGCGTCCACCTCCTCGGCCAGGGCCGGGGAGACGTGAACCTTCGCCCGCAGACCGCGCGCGAAAGACCCTTTCCTGACGGCTTCCGCGACCGCCTTGGCGGTCGCAGTGACCCAGACGCCCCGGCCCGGGAGCCGTTTTCTCAGATCGGGCGTCACCGTCCCGTCGGGGGCGGCCACGAACCGAATCATCTGGTCGGGCGATCCCTTGGCGCGGGTGACGATGCAGGTCCGCTCAGGACCGGTTTCGTCAAGCTCCGCGTCGGTCAGATCGACCATGCCAGCCTCAAGCCTCCTCGACGGCTTCCGGTTCCGCTTCCGGAGCCGCAGCCTCGATCCAGCCCGCCTTCACGCGGGCCGCCATGATCAGGGCCTCGGCGTCCTCGCGGGAGATTTCAATCCCGTCGAGATAGCCCGCCTGTTTCACGGTTTCACCGTCCTTGCGCTCTGTCCAGCCGGTCAGATCGTCGGTGGCGCAGCCCGCCAGGTCCTCGACCGTCTTCACCTCGTTCTCGCCGAGCTTGACGAGGATCGGCATGGTCATGCCCTCGACTTCCTTCAACTCGTCGGCGACGCCCAGCGCGAGGCGACGCTCATCATACTCAGCCTCGATGCGGGCGATGTGATCGCGCGCCCGGTTCTGAATCTCCTCGGCGGTCTCCTCATCGAAGCCCTCGATGCTGGCGAGTTCGGCCAGATCCACATAGGCCAATTCCTCGACCGTGCGGAAGCCTTCGGAGGCGAGCAGCTGGCCCACAACCTCGTCCACATCCAGCGCGCCCATGAAGATGGTGGTCCGCTCCTGGAACTCCTTCTGACGACGGCCCGATTCCTCGGCCTCCGTCAGGATGTCGATGTCCCAGCCGGTCAGCTGGGAGGCCAGGCGCACATTCTGGCCGCGACGACCGATCGCAAGAGACAATTGGTCATCGGGGACCACAACTTCAATGCGCGCGCTGTCTTCATCGAGCACCACCTTGACCACTTCAGCCGGTTGCAGCGCATTGACGATGAAGGTGGCCGCATCGACGGACCAGGGGATGATGTCGATCTTCTCGCCCTGCAGCTCGTTCACCACGGCCTGCACGCGCGAGCCGCGCATGCCCACGCAAGCGCCCACGGGATCGATGGAGGAATCGCGCGAGATCACAGCGATCTTGGCGCGGGAGCCCGGATCGCGCGCCACCGACTTCACCTCGATGATGCCATCGTAAATTTCCGGCACTTCCTGGCCGAACAGCTTCGACATGAACTGCGGATGGGTGCGCGACATGAAGATCTGCGGCCCACGCTGCTCGCGGCGCACGTCATAGACATAGGCGCGCACGCGGTCGCCGGGGCGGAACATCTCGCGCGGGATGAGCTCGTCGCGGCGGATGATGGCCTCGGCGCGGCCCAGATCCAC
This sequence comes from Rhizobium sp. Q54, assembly GCA_945903655.1. Taxonomy (GTDB): domain Bacteria; phylum Pseudomonadota; class Alphaproteobacteria; order Rhizobiales; family Beijerinckiaceae; genus Terripilifer. The sequence goes on from CAMDOY010000196.1 coordinate 1,729, forward strand.
GATCACATTGCCATATTCCACACGCTTGACGATGCCGTTGACGATCTCGCCGATGCGGTCCTTGTATTCGTCATACTGACGGTCGCGCTCGGCCTCGCGCACCTTCTGCACGATGACCTGCTTGGCGGACTGGGCGGGGATGCGGCCGAATTCGAAGGGGGGCAGGGTCTCGGCGATCCAGTCGCCGACCTGCGCCGCCGGGTTCTTCTTGCGGGCGTCCTCGAGGGTGATCTGGGTCGCGTCGCTCTCAACCATGTCCACCACGAGCATCAGACGCGAAAAGCGGATCTCGCCGGTCTTCGGGTTGATCTCGGCGCGCACCTCGGTCTCCTGGCCATAGCGCGAGCGCGCGGCCTTCTGGAGGGCGTCTTCCATCGATTGCAGCACGACTTCGCGCGGGATCGATTTTTCACGGGCGACCGCATCGGCGATCTGCAAGAGTTCAAGTCTGTTGGCGCTGACGGCCATGGCCTATCTCCTTATGCGAGAAAGCTCTCGCGCAAGCAAAGTTCAAGATCTGGGGCCTGAGCCCCCGCGCTGTCCGGGTTTCCCCGAGGGTGAAGATTTGACGGCCCCGCCAGCCGGTCGCATGGGCTGGGGCTTGTCACGACGAAACCGGCCCGGTCCACGGCGAACCATGGCGTCCTCGGCCGGGGGTTCCTCTTCCGGGGTCTGCTCGGCCTGTTTGGCCGCCTTGAGCGATTCCCGGATGAGCGCTTCGGTGAGCACGAGACGCGCCTCGGCGAGGTCGCGCAGGGGGAGAACCACATCGGCCTCCTCGTCAGCGCGTGCGTCCATGCGGCGCAGCTTGAGCATGGCGGCTGGGCCTTCGCCCTCGACGCCCTCGATCCAGCCGCGAAATCTCTTGCGGTCGTCCACCATGACGGCCATTTCGATGCGCGCTTCATGGCCGATGGCGCGGGCGAAATCGGAGACGCGCACCAAGGGCCGGTCGATGCCGGGCGACGACATTTCCAGATGATAGGCCTGCGGCAAGGGCTCCTCGATGTCGAGCACGGGAGAGAGCGCCATGCTCGCCTCCTCGCAGTCGCTCACCGTCACCGTGCCGTCCGGCCGCTCGACCATGATCTGCACGGTCATGCCATTAGCGCCGGAAATCTTCACCCGCACAAGCCGGAAACCCACGTCCCTGAGAACGCGGCTGGCGATCGAGGCCACGCGCGCGGCGACCCCGTGCTCCGACACAAGGCGGGGCTCGTCCAGCAAGGCCGGATCCGCACCGGCGGGGGTCGAGGCATGCTCCTGCGTCAATCCTGGCTCCTGTCCCGGCCCTCGGGGCTCGGGCAATAAAAAAGAGCGGGTCCCGGGAGGGTCCCACTCTCAAACTGCGATCATCAGATGATGCTCGTTATATGAGAACGATGTTCTGACGCTCTGATAGCAGGTTTGGCGGAAATCGCAAGGGAAATGACGGGCGGTGCACGTCATCACGCGCAATGGACGCCAGTCGGCGCTCGACACCCGGACCCCAGCCCCCTAAAGCAGGACCGTCCGACGAACCTGCCCCCGGGAAACCCATGCGCCTGAACACCGATACGCGCGGCATGACGATCCTGCTGGCCATGATGGTGGCGCTGGGACCGCTGTCGACGGACATGTATCTGGCCTCCATGCCCCATATCGGCGCGGCGCTGGGCGCCTCCAACGCCTCGGTCCAGCTGACCATGTCGATCTATATCGTCGGCTTCGCCTTCGGGCAGATCCTGCATGGGCCGCTCTCGGACAAATATGGCCGGCGCCCGGTGCTGCTGGGCGGGTTTACGCTCTATGTGGCGGCGGCGGTGGCCTGCATGGCCTCCACGACCATCGACCTGCTCATCGCGGCGCGAATCGCCCAGGCCCTTGGGGCGGCGGCCTCCACCATTCTGGCGCGCAGCATCGTGCGCGACCTCTACGAGGGCGCGCGGGCGGGCCGACAACTCGCCGTCATGAGCGTGATCGCCGGGCTGACGCCGATCTGCGCGCCGGTTCTGGGTGGCGTGCTCCAGGCCTGGTTCGACTGGCCCGCCAGCTTCGCCGCCATGGCCATGCTGGGCGGCGCGCTGGGGACTGCGGTGTTCCTGTTGCTGCCGGAAACCAACCGATACGTCCATGCGGGGCCCATTTCCCTGCGGACGATTCTGACCAGCTTTGGCGTGGTGCTGCAAAACCGCGCCTATCGCTCCTACCTCGGCATCCAGGCCTTCAGCTATAATGGCCTCTTCGCCTTTCTCTGCGGCTCGTCCTATGTGCTGCAGGAGATCTATGGTTTCACCCCGACGCAGTTCGGGTTGCTCTTCGGAACCTGCTCGACGAGCTTCGTCTTCGGCGCCTATCTGGGCGGACGCTTGGTGGCGCGGCGCGGGCTCGACGGCATGATCCGGCTGGGCGTCCTGTGTCTGCTGATCGGCGGGGTCGGGCAGGTCCTGGGCGTGCTGGCCTTTCCCACGACGACCGCCGCGCTGGTGATCCCCGAGATGATTTATTTCATGGGCATCGGTTTTCTGCTGCCCAATACGCAGGCCGCCGCCATGCAGCCCTTTCCCGAGCGGGCGGGCGCGGCCTCTTCCTTGATCGGCTTCGCCCAGATGATGTCCGCCGCTCTGGTGAGCTGGATCATGGCCGCCCAGCTTGGCCAGACGGCCCTGCCGATGGCCGTGGTCATGGCCGTTGCCGGGCTAGGCGCCTTCCTCGTGTTCCACACGACCAAACGCCACCGCAAGGAACAGAACCGCTAGGCCAGCGCCTCCACCGCCCCCAGCAGCCGCGCGATGTCCTCGTCTCGGGACTGGCGATGGTCGGCGTCCTTGATCAGGGTCAGCAGCACCGGATCGCCCGCCAGCTGATGCACCAGGGTCATTGCGTGCTCCCAGGGCACGTCGGGATCCTTCATGCCCTGCAGGATATGCACGGGACAATGGCTGCGCACGGTTCCCCCCAGCAGCAGATGCTGGCGGCCATCCTCGATGAGGGCGCGGGTGATGGGATAGGGATCGGGCGCATAGGCGGTGGGCCTGAGCCAGAAGCCCTGCTCCAGGATGTCGCGCCGCGCCGCCTCCGGCAGTTTCGCCCAGATGAGCGCCTCGGTGAAATCGACCGCAGGGGCGATCAGCACCATGCCCGCGAGCCGCTCCGCCTCCCCCGTCTTCGCAAGCTCGCGCGCGACCAGCAGGGAAATCCAGCCGCCCATGGAGGAGCCCACGAGGATTTGCGGCCCCTGGGTCTGGGCGCGGATGAGCGCGAGGCTCTCCTGCGTCCACCTGCCGATGGTCCCCGCCTCGAAGGCGCCCTCTGATTCGCCGTGGCCGCTGTAATCGAAGCGCAGGGAGCCCCTGCCCTGCGCGACCGCCCAATCCTCCAGCCGCTGGGCCTTGGTGGAGCGCATGTCCGACTTGAAACCCCCAAGCCAGATGACGCCCGGACGCTGCAATCCGCCATCCCTCGGAAATCTCCTGCGGAATGCGATGCGACAGCGGTTGCGCTCGTCCCCGGTTTCGACGAAGTTCGGGGGAGGGAGGCTCATGGACGCCTCCATATGCGGTTGGGGTTCGGTCACGCGATCGGTCCACCGTGGTCTGAGTTGGAAGAGGCTTATGCGGCTCACTTCGTTCCTGCAAGCAAGGCGCGGGGCTTCCTCGTGATGGACGAGGACGGCTCGTATCTGAGCTCCCTGCCCGCCTCGCTCGCAGGCCGGACGATTTTGCAGATCATTCCGCAACTGGACGCAGGCGGCGCGGAGCGGACCACCATCGATATTGCGGCGGCTCTGGCTGAAGTCGGCGCGCGCCCCTTGGTGGCGACCCTGGGCGGGCGCCTCATCAGCGAATTGCAGGCCAATGGCGGGGTCTGGGCGCCCTTCCCGGCCAAGACCAAGAACCCGCTCGCCATGGCCCTGAACGTGCGCAAGCTCGCCCGGATCATCCGCGAGGAGAAGGTCGATCTCATCCACGCCCGCTCCCGCGCCCCAGCCTGGGTGGCTCTGGGGGCGGCGAGGCTCACCAACACGCCTTTCGTGACCACCTACCACGGCAGCTACGCCGGGCAGTCCGTGCTGAAGGTGCTCTACAATTCGGTCATGGCGCGGGGCGACGCCGTGATCGCCAATTCCCACTTCACCGGGGATCGCATCCTGCGCATGCACCCCTTTGCGGCGGATCGCATCAAGGTGATCCATCGCGGCACGGATTTCCGGGCTTTCTCGCCCGAAGGGGTCGATGCGGAGCGGGTGCAGCGCCTGCGCCAGTCCTGGGGTCTCGCGCCCGACGACCGCATCGTGCTGCTCGCGGCCCGCCTGACCGGCTGGAAGGGCCAGAGGGTGCTGATCGAGGCCGCTACGCTGCTGGTCGCCCAGGGGCTTACCGACACCAAATTCGTGCTGGCGGGCGATGATCAGGGCCGCGACGCCTATGTCAGGGAGCTGCGCGGCCGAATCGCCGATGCCGGTCTGAAGGACATCGTGCGGCTGACCGGCCATTGCACGGACATGCCCGCCGCCTATCTGGCGGCGACCGTGGTCACTGTGCCCTCGACCGAGCCCGAGGCCTTCGGGCGGGCCGCCGTGGAGGCGCAGGCCCTGGGCGCGCCCGTGGTGGTCTCGGATCTGGGCGCTGTGCCCGAGACCGTACTGGCGCCCCCAGAGGTCGACGCCCAGGCCCGCACCGGCTGGCGGGTGCCCCCCAATGATCCCCAGGCGCTGGCCGAGGCCCTCGCACACGCCCTCGCGCTGGGGGAGACCGCCCGCGACAATCTCGCCCGGCGGGCGCGCGCCCATGTGCACAGCCATTTCTCGCTGGGGCGCATGTGCGCTGAAACATTGCACCTCTATGCGGCGTTGATCGAGGGCGGCGCGCGCGGTTAGCCGCGTTGAGCAAAGAGTGCGAGTTGACTTCGATCCTCAAAACCCTAAAGCTTCCGGCGGGTCCGACGCCTCGTGGTCTTGCTGCGGGGCCCCTGCGCCATACCGCAACCCGGGTCCGACCTGTTCACTGATGGAGATAAACCATTCGCCGCCCAATGAAAGCACCGCCCGTTCCGCAGAAAACGGGACCCAAAACCAATCGTGAGATCCGCGCCCGCGAGGTCATGCTGATCGACCAGGAAGGTCAGAATCAGGGCGTCAAGGACGTCGAAGAGGCCCTTCGATTGGCGGAAGAGGCCGGGCTCGATCTGGTCGAAATCGTCCCCAACGCGACGCCCCCGGTCTGCAAGATCCTCG
>CAMDOY010000197.1 GCA_945903655.1 Rhizobium sp. Q54
CGGCGCCCCAGAAGCAGCCGAGGCCGAACATGGCGGTCTCGAACCCCGCAGGCCAGGGGCCCTGCAGGGGATGGCCATTGACCGCATGGCGGGTGGCCGTGGGGATCTTCTGGGCCCGGCCGGGCAGGGCTTCGCCCGGAGCGGGAAGAGACGTGCGCTTGCGGAAACCGAACATGGGAACCCTCCTGACATCGCCCCATCCAAGCACATTCGCGCGCCCCTGTGGAGCCCGCATGGCGCGCAAGCGTCTTGGCGCCTTGGCGTCAGGGTCGACTGCTGAAACCGATGGCGGTGGAGCGGCGCTGGGCGACCAGCATGAACAGGAGGCCGAGCATCCCCAGCACGACCCAAACGGGCAAGCGCATGACCTCAAGGGTCACCGGATCCCATAAAAAAGGATGCAGCCGCGACGTGATCACCCGCTGGATCTCCGTCTCCCAGTTTTTCAGGACGGCGCCCATGAAAGTGACGGAAATAGCGCCGCCCGCAATGGAGCGCGTGCCATCGATCACCAAGGCGGCGAAGGCTGAAGCGAGGGCGAGAAAACCGGCGATCCGGATCGAGAATCGAAGCATGACGATCAGACGCTAAACGACAATGGTTACCATTCTTCCAAGAGGCAGCTCTCGTGCAGTCAGCATCGCCATGCCGCAGGATCACCGGGGCGCGCCGGACCCCAGAGCGCCCAGACGATCGATCATCTTCCCGATGGCCTCCACGCAGTCGCTCATGCGGACATCGGCGGGGCAACGCACGTCGATCTCCGCATCCCCCCTGCGCATGTGGAACCGCGCTCCGCCCATGGCCATCATGCCCGGATGCATCATGTCCGGGCGCATGCCGCCGGGACCGCCCTGAGCGCCCTGTCGCCCGGCGGCAGGCCCGCCGCCGCGACCTCGATTGTGGTCCTCGTCATGGTCCTGCCCGGCGTCCTCATCGCGATTCATGCGCCAGCCACGCGGCCCCCGACCAAGGTCCTGCTGGATGAATTGCGGCAGGGGAGAGAGCGCCTCCGACATCAAGAGCCCATCAGGACGCCACGCGACCGGCCCTGATGTCTGCGCCACGGCCCCGCCAGCGGCTAGCGCGGACCCGAAAGCGAGGACGAAAAGGGCGCCGATGGATGTTTTCGCTTGGATTTTCATGAGGACCCTCTCCGACATGGGCGATGCAGGCGAAACGCCCCGCCTCCCGCCCGGTTCCGCGCCGCCGCACCCCGGTGTGGCACGGGAAAAAGCGAAAGCTGCCTCATGAGGAGCGTTTTGCAGCTTGGCGAGACGGTCCTGATGGTTTATGCCCTGCGCACGTTCGGTTGGGTCCGCGCCATCTTGAGGCGCTTCAGGCCCGGTTTGATCGTCCGTGTGCGCCCTGGCGTACGCTGCGGAGGGGTGGCCGAGTGGCTGAAGGCGCACAGCGCGCCTGAGGCGCGCATCCCCTCCAAAAAGACCGCGTGCGCCTCGGCGTACGCTGCGGAGGGGTGGCCGAGTGGCTGAAGGCGCACGCCTGGAAAGTGTGTATGCGGGAAACCGTATCGCGGGTTCGAATCCCGCCCCCTCCGCCAGAGCCCTGTCCACCGCCATCCAAAGCAGTTCGGAACAGCATCTAGTAATCCTTATTTTTCAGGTAGATCCAGTGCCTTCTGTCCGAACGGGTTCGTTCGAGCACCCTTGCCTCCGCCCCCGTTCGTCAGTTACGGTAGGGGACAAATTAGGGGTTTCGGGGTTGGCCATGGCTGGACGGGAATTGTCTGCTGCTTTTGTGAGAACTGCCGGGCCCGGTCGATATTCTGACGGCGACGGGCTTTATCTGTTGGTCAAGAAGACTGGAAAGCGGTTCTGGGTCTTTCGATACAAGGTCAATGGCAGTAAATTACGGGAAGCGGGGCTCGGACGCGCGGGTGAAGCTAAAAACTGCGTTCGGCTTGCGGAGGCCCGCGAGAAGGCGTCGTCCCTCTTCAGACAGGTGAAGGAAGGCATTGATCCTTTGGTTGCCCGCGACGCGGTTTTGGCAGCGAACAAAGCCGCCCAGCAGGATGCAACGATAAAAAAAATCACATTCAGCGAGGTGGCTAGACGCTATATCAACAGCCATGCACCAAGCTGGCATAACCCCAAGCATGCGGGGCAATGGACGGCAACCATTCAGACCTACGCCAATCCGATCTTTGGCGACATTCCAGTGTCGGAGATCAGTACGGCCCATGTTCTTGCGGCGGTAGAGCCCATTTGGGCGACGAAGTCCGAGACCGCAAGTCGACTGCGTGGGCGCATTGAGACTGTTTTGAACTTTGCCAAGGCTCGCGGGTGGCGCTCGGGGGAGAACCCGGCAACATGGAAGGGGCACCTGTCTCTGACCCTTCCTTCGCGCTCAAAAATTGCGGGGGTCAAGCATCACCCAGCGGTTGCTTGGCCGAATATGGGAACTTTCATGCAGACATTGCTACTTCAGGAGGGGATTGGCGTTCGCGCGCTGCGTTTCGCCATTTTGACTGCTGCCCGCAGCGGTGAGGTCCGTAAGGCGCGCTGGGGGGAGATAGACCTCTTCACCGCCACTTGGACTGCCCCAGCGAAGCACATGAAAGGGCGCCGCGAGCATCGTGTACCCTTGTCTGAGCAGGCTTTGGCTGTGCTCGGGGAGATGTGGGCTGCAAGAAGAAGCGATGACCCTGACGCTCACGTATTTCCGGGTCTAGGTCTTGGCCGTCCATTGTCCGACATGACACTGACAGCAGTCCTGCGGCGCATGAAGCGCAGAGACATTACCGTCCACGGGTTTCGCAGCACGTTCAAGGACTGGGCCGCTGAGTCGACGGCGTACCCAGATGAGCTGTCGGAAATGGCGCTCGCTCATAAAATAGGCAGCAAGGTTGAAGCGGCATACCGCCGTGGTGACCTTTTCGAGAAACGGCGGCGGCTGATGGCGGACTGGGGGACTTTCTGCTCCACATCGAGTGCGGGTCAGGGGGCTAAGATTTCCCCCTTGCGGGGGGTAAAGTGATGAATGCAGGCATCGTCACAGACGAAATGACCGTCACTTTGGGGCTAGAGGCGGCAAGAGTAGAAATTAACGCCCAAGCCATGTGGGAGGACGCAATCATTGCAGCGACTCTTCGCGAACGCTTGAACGGTTTGGCCGCAGAAACTACGGGTCCGGTCAATCTAACAAGGCAAAATGCCATTGCCTTACTTAAAATAGTATCCGAAACGTTAGATGAGCCGATGCTTCAGCAATCAACCAGCGGAGTTTTTATTGAGCATGGGGCTATAGATCTTCTTCGTAAACTCATTGACGCGATTGAAGACCTGAATGATGGAAAAACACATCATGCGCTAAAGCCCACAGCCACTGCTGCGAATGCGTCTCTTTCACGCGCAGAAAGAAAATACGAGCAGTTACTTTTAGAGAGTGTACTAATTGTTCAGCTTGCAAAGCAGTTTAAGTCTGAGGGTGAGGCTCGACGGTTCGTTGTTAACTGTTTGCGAAAGAAAGGAAAAACTTGGCGCGGCAAACCAATCACAATAAAGACGCTGGAACGACGCAAGCATAGGATAAAAAAATACATATAAATCAATAATTTAAGATCCGCAAATGCCCCCGGCGTTTATGAAATCTGAAAATGTTCTCTTCCCTTCGTCCGAAACAGTTCGGGCAAAGGAGAACATTCATGGAGAAACTCGCATACACCCCCCGCGAAGCCTGTGAGGCACTGCGGATTGGTCGGACTAAGCTTTACCAGCTGTTTGCCTCCGGTGACATCAAGGCCGTCGCACTCGGGGGGAAGACCCTAATCCCCCGCGCTGCGCTTGAGGCTTTCTTGGCTTCGCTGCCCTTGATCAGCATGCAGCGCATGCCTGATGGCGATGCCATCAACAGCCACGTTAAAATAGGGGGCGAATGATGAGCGCCCTCGGAACTGACGAGTATGGAAGGGGGGATGCTGAAGTAGCCCAGCAAATCCCCTCTGCGCCTAACCAAGACCTTCGGAGCGCCAAGCACTTCTTGGTGCACATCACCCGCCGCTGGCCTGAAGTCTGCGAGGGCGCTCAGCTGGAAGTGACGGGTTTCTTGATCGAGAAAAACACCGGGAAGGTTCTCAAGGTACGTGCTGCTTTGTTCCCTTCCACAGATGAAGGCATTGGTGCTGCGCTAATACGTGCTCAGGCCCTGAACAGCGAGGGCTTCAATATCTACTTTGGCGTCAATCCGAGGGCACCTGATCTAAGGCTAAGCCCCGGGCAACGGCCTAAGGACGCTCATGTCGTGGGCGCTGTCTTTGTCTTCGCAGACGGCGATGATGACGACGCCAGCAAAGCACTCCTCGCTGATTCCGCTTCTGGGCTCATTGTAAACACGGGGTCCGTGCCGGGCCCACGGGTCCATGCGTACTGGGAACTTGCTGTCCCCATCAGTTTTCAAGCATTGGGAAGCATCGATTCCTCAACAAATAGTGACGCTGAGTGGCGTGCTCTCCAGAAAGGTCTCATTGCAAATTTCCACTCCGATCCCAAGATTCAGAATTCTTCACGCCTCTTGCGCCTTCCGGGCTTCATCTCGCACGCCAAGGACGGCACACGTGTGAATGAACTCGTCACTTGGAGGGATACGGGAGTCGGTCCGGTGGACTGGTTCCTCCTCCCAACGGCTTCTGCGCCTTCGATCTCAGCACAGGCATTGAACACGGTGCGTGAGCCCGTCAGCGATTTTGTTGATCTGCTGCGCGAACCACCGCGTCATGCCCGTACTGACACTGAATTGCGCTCGATGCTTGATGCAACGCGCATTCAGGGCCAGTGGCACAACAATATGTTGAGCGTAACAGCATCGCTCGTGGGGAGGGGCTGGACTGACGAGGCCATTACCCAGATGTGTGGCCCTTACTGCAATGATGGAGCGACAGACCACGAACTGATGGTCATGATTGAGGGAGCTCGCAGGAAGGGCTGGGCGCCTCATCAGCAGGAACCAACGGATGGAGGCTTCACCCAAACCCCTGACCGGGTATTTAAGCTGGTCCGTGCGTGCGATTTGGAGTACCGCGAGCCGGAGTTCATCATCAAGGGGTTGATTGAAATGGAGTCCTTAGCCCAAATCTTTGGCGAGTCGGGCAGTGGCAAGTCATTTATCGCACTCGACATAGCCGCATGCATAGCCTCCGGGACGCCATTCCATGACCATGAGGTTAAACAAGGCGCAGTCATTTACATCGCCGGGGAGGGGCACAACGGCTTGAAACGCCGCCTACTTGCTTTGGAAAGGCTCAAGGAGATATCCTTGGACCAAGCTCCACTTTTCCTCTCGAAGGCCGCAGCCCAATTTCTGGACGCAGCATCGGCTCAAGCAGTTGCCGACGCTGTTGACCAAGTCGTTCTGACAGAGGGACCGCCCGCCCTCATCATCGTGGACACGCTGGCGCGGAACTTTGGCCCCGGCGATGAAAATGCAACGAAGGATATGTCAAACTTCGTAGCAGCGTTGGACCGCCTGAAGGGGCGTCACGGATGCACTCTCATTCTGGTTCACCATACCGGGCATAGTGACAAGGATAGGGGGAGGGGCTCGGCGGCCTTGAAAGCTGCCTTGGATGCGGAGTTCCGTGTTGAGAAAACGGAGGATATCATCACGCTCATCAACACCAAAATGAAAGACGCCGCGCCGCCGCTCGAAATGTATTTCCGGTTGGAGACGGTTGTGCTTGACCCCGGTGTCGACGGCGCTGAGGTCACCAGTGCGGCGCTGGTCAAAGAAGAAAGGGAGCGGCAGACGAAGAGGAAACGCTTGTCTGATAACCAGCGACTGGCACTAGCTGCCTTCAATTGCGCGGCCCCTGTGTCTGGCCGATTGGACACCGATGGGAATTTCGAAGGGCTGCACCTTGAGGATTGGCGCCTCATTTTTTATCAGATGTCGACAGCCGACAACACCGATACCAAGAGGAGGGCGTTCGGCCGGGCAAGAAAGGAATTGGTGAACATGGGCGAGGTCAGCCTCGAAAACGATGTCTATTTGCTCACGGGGGAATTGGCAGCGTTTGACCACAGCGAGTTCGAGAAGAAGCTCAAAGCCGTCGCCGAGGTCAAAGTAAAAGACAATCCCGTTGCCGACGGGGGGCGGGACACGGGACAGGACGGGACAAATGCGGGACAAGTCCCGGTGCCTAGCCGGGAGGAGCCGGGACAAGCGGGACAAGGGTCTTTAGACCCGTCCGGTGTCCCGCCCGGCGTCGATGTTGAGTTGATTGAAAAACCTGCGTGCGATGGGGCTCTGGAGGGATAGCCCCGTTACGCTCTTCTTGATCCAGTTAAGCTCCACTCCATCTCCAATTGCCATGCGGAGAGCAGCCTCAGACGGGCATCTGGAAGCCCGCACGAAGGGTCCGGCTACGGAGATCGCCCCACTCGACAACTGCGGGCAGGGCGCTCCTGCATGGGCTCTGGGCCACCCCCAGTTTGGTGTATGGACGGCAGCTCGATGCGTGTGGACCTCGTCGGGGGTCGCGGGCAGATCCCAGTCAGCACAAGCCGAGACGCCACCTTGTCCGCATCCTCGGCGGTCTCGATGGTCTTACTGGTGATGGTCGCAGCGTCTACGACCAGACCAGCCCCAATGGCAACGTGCGAATTCCGATTTAATCCGGCCGGGGATTCCGATTTGATCCCGGCCACCATTCCGATTTGAAACCGGCCACCTTAGAGCTGGATTTGAGCTCTTTTTGTTCCCTGCAGGTCATTAGTTGAGGCACACCCTTTCATCGATTTTTGATGAGGAGGACGGGATGCCTGCAAAGCGGGGACTGACGATGCGGCAATTACGCTATTTGTTACGACTTCACCATGACCGGGTGAGTACGCGGGAGATCGGGCGGTTGCTGGGCGTGGC
>CAMDOY010000198.1 GCA_945903655.1 Rhizobium sp. Q54
GGCGCTGGCGGGGAAGCCGCGCCGATAGGTTCAGCGGTTCAGCCGGTGGCAGAGCCCGTCGAGCTGTTCCAGAGTGCTGTAGCGAATGCGCATCTCGCCACTTTCCCCGTGATGGTCGATCTCCACCACCAGCCCCAGCGCATCGGTCAGGGTCTTTTCCAGAGCGCGGGTGTCCGCATCCTTGTGCGTGGGGGCCTGGCCCTTTCCGGCGGCGCCGCGAGACTTGCGCTCCAGCGGGGGCATGGCGCCAGCCCCCTCCGCCTCCTCCTGGACGATGCGTTCGACATCGCGGACGGAGAGGCCCTTGCTGATGATCATTTCGGCGACAGCTTCGGGATCGCGAACCGAGAGCAAGGCGCGAGCGTGACCGGCTGATAGGAGCCCACTTCCAACTTTCGCCTTCAAGGATGGGGGCAGCTGAAGCAGGCGCAGGGTATTGGCCACATGGCTGCGGCTCTTGCCGAGGACCTTGCCCAGATCCGCCTGGGTATAGGCGAATTCGCGCATCAACTGGTCGAAGCCGCCGGCCTCTTCGATGGGGTTAAGATCGGCGCGCTGGATATTCTCGACGATAGCGAGCTCGAGGGCCTCCTGATCATTGGCCTCGACGAGATGAATCGGCACATCATGCACGCCCGCCCGCTGCGCCGCCCGCCAACGGCGCTCGCCCGCGATGATCTCATAGACATCGGGCATTTGCGGGAGGGCGCGGACCACGATGGGCTGAATGAGCCCCCTTGCGCGAATGGAGTCCGTCAGCTCCTGCAGGTGCTCTTCATCGAAATGCTTGCGAGGATTGCGCGGGTTCGGGCGCAGGAACTCGATGGGCACCTTGCGCTGGGGCGCCCGGGGCGCATCCGGGCGCGCGATTTCGGCGCTGGCGTCGCCAATGAGCGCGGCAAGGCCCCGGCCGAGGCGCGGGCGGTTTTCGTCTGCCATGGTCTGTTCCGTTCTATGGCGTTGTCAGGCGGCGCGAAGCCGATGCTCCCGCTGGATAACCTCCGACGCGAGCTTCAAATAGGCCTGGCTGCCCGTGCATTTCAAATCATACAGAAGAACCGGCTTGCCATGGGAGGGCGCCTCGGAGACCCGCACATTCCGGGGAATGACGGTGTCATAGACCTTGTCGCCCATGAATTCACGCACATCGGCCACCACCTGGCTGGCGAGGCTGTTGCGCGCGTCGAACATGGTGAGGACCACGCCATGGATCGTCAGGCCGGGATTGAGGGATTTGCGCACCTGCTCCACGGTTGAGAGCAGCTGGGACAGGCCTTCCAGGGCGAAGAATTCGCACTGAAGCGGCACCACGACGCTATTGGCCGCCGAGAGGGCGTTGATGGTGAGCAGGTTCAGGGAAGGCGGGCAATCCACAAGGATATAGGTGAAGTGGGGATCATCGGGATGGCGGTTGGACGACATGCGCGCGATGGCGTCCCGCAGCTTGAAGGTACGGTCCTTGTGGGAGGAGATTTCCAGCTCGACGCCCAGGAGATCCAGCGTCGATGGCGCCACATGGAGCCGGGGCACAGCGGTTGGCAGAACCACATCCAGCAGCTCCCGCTCACCGATCAGCACATCATAGGTGGAGACGGTGCGGGTGCGCCGGTCAATGCCAAGGCCGGTGGAGGCGTTGCCCTGGGGGTCCAGATCAATGATCAGAACCTCTTCCCCGATGGCGGCGAGCGCTGTGCCCAGATTGATCGCGGTGGTCGTCTTGCCTACGCCGCCCTTTTGATTGGCGAGGACAAGGACCCTCGTCTGAACTTCTTTGGTCACGGCCCAACCCCACCCATCAGCACTTGGTCGGCTCGACCGAGGATCACGATCCGCCCGAGCGGGTCTGTGCGACTGGTCACCAACCTGAGCTTAAGACTACTATAGATGGGCATTTCGGTCAATTCAGACGCAACATCTTGTCCCTTTAGAAAGACGCCCATGGCGCCTTTCTCGATCCTGTCGAGGGTCATCTGCACCAGAACGCCCATGCTGGCGAGGGCGCGGGCGCTGATGGCGTCAACCTCCGGGAGAGTCGGGAGAATCTCTTCGATCCGGCCTCTGTGAACCTCCACCGGCGCCTGTGTTTCACGTGAAACTTCCCGCAGGAAGGCACATTTCCGGTGATCGCTTTCCACCAGATGAACCATGCCACCCTCTTGCCCCCTCAGGCGGAGGGCCGTGACAATCCCGGGAAACCCGGCGCCGGAGCCAATATCGATCCACCTTCGGGCATGGGGCAAGACATCGAAGACTTGAAGAGAATCTTCGAAGTGACGGGTCCGAATCGATTTCAGCGTGGAGGGCGCCACGAGGTTCATCTTCGGTTGCCACTTCAGGAGCAATTGCTCGAAGACAGCCAGCCGTTCGGCCAGATCGGCGTCCACTGGGCGCGACGGTGGCGCGGCCTCAACAGGAACCGTCTTCATGCCTGTGCGCTCCTGCGCGGAAGATGGGCTACCACCAGTGTCAGCGCCGCAGGAGTCATGCCCTCGATCCGCGAGGCCTGGCCCAGAGTGGCGGGCCGGATCAGGGAGAGGCGCACCCGCAACTCGTTGGAGAGACCCCGCATGGCGCCATAATCCAGCTCTGGCGGGATCAGGGCGTCCTCCTCGCGGCGGAAAGACTGCACATCCCGCTTCTGCCGGTCGAGATAGACGGCATATTTGGCGTCGATTTCGATCTGCTCGGCGATGGAGGCCGAGATCGCGCCGAGTTCCGGCCAGATCCCCGCCAAGGAAGACCAGTTGATCTCCGGATAGGACAGCAGATCAAAGCCCGTGCGCCGCACCCCATCCCGATTGACGGTCAGCCCCTGCTTGTTCGCCTCGGTCGGCGAAAGGGAGAGGGAGGTCACGAGGTCGCGAGCCCCATCCAGAGCTGTCATTTTGGCGGCGAAATGATCGCGCCGCTCTGCTCCTACGCAGCCCAAAAGCAGACCCCGTCCGGTCAGTCTCTGGTCAGCATTGTCAGCCCGCAGGCTCAGCCGATATTCGGCGCGGGAGGTGAACATGCGGTAGGGCTCGGTGACGCCCCGGGTCACGAGATCATCTATCATGACGCCCAGATAGGCTTCCGTCCGGTCAATGATGATCTCGGGACCGCCTGTCGCAAAGGCGGCGGCGTTCAAGCCGGCGACAAGCCCCTGCCCCGCAGCCTCCTCATATCCGGTCGTCCCGTTGATCTGACCCGCTAGAAACAGGCCCTGAACCCGCTTGGTCTGGAGAGTCAGGGTCAATTCGCGGGGATCGATGAAGTCATATTCGATGGCGTAGCCGGGCCGGAGGATCTGGACATTGGCGAGGCCGGGGATGGTCCGTAGAAAGGCGTCCTGCACATCTTCCGGAAGGGAGGTGGAGATCCCATTGGGATAGATGGTGGGATCGTCTAGCCCCTCCGGCTCCAGAAAGATCTGGTGGCTCTCGCGCTCGGCGAAACGGGTCACCTTGTCCTCGATGGAGGGGCAGTAGCGCGGCCCCTGCCCCTTGATTTGCCCGGAGAACATGGGGGCGCGCTGGATATTGGCGTGGATGATCGCGTGCCCTTCAGGGGTGGTGCGCGTGATATGGCAGGGAACCTGGGGCAGCGCAGGCGGGCCGCTCGTCAGCTCCGAGAAAGGCATGGGCTCGTCATCCCCATCCTGCCGCTCAAGACTGGACCAATCGATGGAATCCCGGTGCAAGCGCGCCGGGGTGCCCGTCTTCAGACGGCCCACGGCGAAGCCGCTTTCTCGGAAGAAGCGGGAGAGTTCGAGACTGGGGCCTTCACCGAACCGCCCGGCGGGCCAGGTCTTCTCCCCGAGGTGAATGAGACCGCCGAGGAAGGTGCCGGTGGTCACAACGATTGATCCGCAAGCGAATCGATCATCCAGGGTTTCGACGCCCCGGATTCGCCCGCCATCCACGATCAGGCGCGCGGCTTCGCCCCTGAGAATGGTGAGGTTCTCGGTGGCGGCGAGATCCGCCTGCATGACCTTCCGGTATTGGGCGCGGTCGATCTGCGCGCGGGGACCACGCACGGCAGGGCCCTTGGCGCGGTTCAGCAGCCGAAACTGAATGGCGGCGCGGTCCGCAAGGCGACCCATGATTCCATCCAAAGCGTCAATTTCTCGAACCAGATGACCTCTGCCGAGGCCCCCGATGGCCGGATTGCAGGACATCACGCCGATGGATTGGGGATCCTGGGTGAGCAGCGCTGTGCGCGCGCCCATGCGTGCAGCGGCCGCCGCCGCCTCGCAGCCCGCATGCCCTCCGCCGACGACAATGACATCAAAGCTTTTCATCTTGCGCCCCGATTGAACCGGATACGAATCGAGTCCGTTTCACGTGAAACATATCACTTCCCTATACAGAAACGGCTGAAGATCTCACCCAAGACATCTTCAGGACCGACCAGCCCGATAATGCCGGCAAGCGCCCGTGCCGCGATCCGCAGCTCCTCCGCCGCAACTTCCACTGGCAGACCAGACCTGATCCGCCCAAGGGCGTCTCCAGCATCGCGAAGCGCGATGCGGTGGCGCTCGCGCGAAATCAGCGCTGGCTCCTCCGGTCGCAGCGCCTTCCGTGCCCGTTCTGCGATCAAGCCGAGAAGGGGGTCAACGCCCTCCCCGGTGCGGGCGGATAGACGAAAGCCCTGTTTCGGATCCGACTCGATTGATCGGAGATCGCTCTTCGTCTCGATCCGCAGAACCGGCGCATCCGTCAGCACCAGCGCATCCTCCACCTGATCAGGCGCTGTCAGCCAGAGCACGAGATCGGCGGCTGTGGCGCGGGCTTTGGTGCGCCGAATGCCCTCCTGCTCGATCTCATCCCCTGCGTCCCGCACCCCTGCCGTATCGACCAGAATCACGGGCATGCCGTCAAGCTCGAAGGAGACTTCAATCAGGTCCCGCGTCGTCCCTGGGATCGAGGAGACAATCGCGATGTCTCGTCGAGCAAGCGCGTTCATCAGAGACGACTTCCCGGCGTTCGGCGCGCCCGCGAGCACCACCGTGAAGCCATTACGCAACACTTCACCCCGCCGTCCATCAGCGAGCGCCGCCTTCATCTGGTCGCCCAGGTTCTGCACAGCGGCGGCGAACCCGTCCCAGACATCAGCGGGCACATCGCCCTCGTCGCTGAAATCAATCGCCGCTTCTGCCTGCGCCTGAAGTCCCAGAATGGCGCTGCGCCAGTCCTGTGCCTGCTCCCGCAGGCGACCGCCCGCCAGCAGTAGGGCCTGATCCCGTTGCGCGGAGGTCGTGGCCTCGATGAGGTCCGCCAGACCCTCGGCTTCCGTGAGGTCCAGCTTGCCGTTGAGAAAGGCGCGTCTGGCGAACTCCCCCGGCTCCGCCAGCCGCAGGCCATCGCAGAGGCCCAGAGCCCCCAGGACGCCAGCCGCGACCGCTCGGCCCCCGTGGATATGAAGCTCAAAGCCGTCCTCGCCCGTAAAGCTCTCAGGACCGGGGAAACGCAAGACCAGACATTGATCAAGAAGCTCGCGCGACCCGGGATGGCGGATGCGGCGCAGGGACGCGCGGCGCGGCGCGGGTAAAGATCCGCAGAGCCTGAGAAGCGCAGGGTCCGCCCCCGGACCGGAAACCCGGATCACGGAGATGGCGCAGGGGCCAGCGCCACTCGCCAGCGCGAAGATGGTGTCGGACACCTGAGCGATCCTGATGGAGATCCGGGACGGGGAGCGCTCCCCATACACCTGTTACGCCAACGAATCGAGTCGAGCGCATTCTGGGGGCTGATTCACGTGAAACAGGTGGGCGCCGAAGCGCCCCCCGGTCAGGTGTTCATGGAATCGAAGAAGGTGGCGTTGCCCTTGGGGGTTTCGCGCAGCTTGCCCATGAGGAACTCGATGGCGTCCACGGTTCCCATGGGGTTCAGGATACGGCGCAGGACATACATCTTCTTGAGAATGTCCGGGGGAACCAGCAGCTCTTCCTTGCGGGTGCCCGAGCGCGTGATGTCGATGGCTGGGAACACGCGCTTGTCCGCGACCTTCCGGTCGAGGATGATTTCCGAATTGCCGGTGCCCTTGAACTCCTCGAAGATCACTTCGTCCATGCGCGAGCCGGTATCGATGAGCGCAGTCGCGATGATGGTCAGGGACCCACCCTCTTCGATATTGCGGGCGGCGCCAAAGAAGCGCTTGGGCCGCTGCAACGCATTCGCGTCCACGCCGCCGGTCAGCACCTTCCCAGACGAGGGCACGACGGTGTTGTAGGCGCGGCCAAGACGGGTGATGGAGTCCAGCAAGATCACGACATCGCGGCCATGCTCCACGAGACGTTTTGCCTTTTCTATAACCATTTCAGCAACTTGAACGTGACGCACCGCAGGCTCGTCAAAGGTCGAGGACACGACCTCGCCTTTCACGGAGCGCTGCATGTCCGTCACTTCTTCCGGCCGCTCGTCGATCAGCAAAACGATCAGATAGCACTCGGGATGATTAGTGGTGATGGACTGAGCGATATTCTGCAGCAGCACGGTCTTGCCGGTGCGGGGCGGCGCGACGATAAGGGCGCGCTGGCCCTTGCCGATGGGCGCGACCACATCTATGACGCGGGAGGAGAAATCCTTGCGGGTGGGATCCTCGATCTCCAGCTTCAGACGCTCATTGGGATAGAGCGGCGTCAGATTGTCGAAATTGACCTTGTGCCGCACCCGCTCGGGGTCCTCGAAATTGATCGTGTTGACCTTGAGAAGCGCGAAATAGCGTTCGCCTTCCTTGGGACTGCGAATCAGACCCTCGACCGTGTCACCGGTGCGCAGACCAAGCCGCCGGATCTGGGACGGGGAGACATAAATGTCGTCGGGACCCGCGAGATAGTTGGCGTCGGGCGAGCGCAGGAAGCCGAAGCCGTCCAGCAGGACCTCGATCACGCCTTC
>CAMDOY010000199.1 GCA_945903655.1 Rhizobium sp. Q54
ATGCGCGCGCAGCGCCGCCATGGCGGGGGCGTTTGCGCCCGAGCAATAGATGGCGGGCGTGTAGCCCTCCTTGGGGGGCCCGCCGATGATGCCGCCGTCCGCGAAGGGCGCGCCGGTGGCCTCGATCACATGGGCGATGACCTTGGCCGTGTCCGGGTTCACCGCGTTGAGATCGGCGAAGACCGGCTTCTTGGTCGCCGCGCGCAGATGGGGCGCCATGCGCTGGGCGAAGGCGAGCGCATCGCCGGGCGGCACGATGGAGAGGATGAAATCGGCCTGGGCCATGTCGGCGTCGGTCGCCGATTGCATGCCGGCCGCCCGGGCGCGAGCGGCGCTCTCCACGCTGCGCCCCTCCAGCGAGGTGATCACCCGCGCGCCCCCCTTTGTGAGCGCAGCGCCCACGCCTGCGCCCATGGTTCCCTGCGCGACGACTGCGACGGTGATTGACATGCAAAGCCTCCTGATGATCGCGCGATGCTATCAGGTGGAGGGCGTCTGTCCATGGGCGGGAAGGGGCCGCCCCAAGTTGCGGCGGTCCGAGACGGGGCGCATCCTGCGGATCCGAATCAAAGCGAGGCGCAGGATGGTCTTCAGTATTCCCGATGTCGCGGCGCTGGGCTTCTTCCTGCTCGCCTGGGTCAGCTACAGCATGGCCGTGCGGCTGGGCCTGATGCGGCGAGAGGGCCTCAACCATTCCATGGACCAGTATCGAACGCGCTGGATGGAGGAAATGTCCCGTCGCGATGTGCG
The DNA here is from genome assembly GCA_945903655.1 of Rhizobium sp. Q54. GTDB lineage: Bacteria > Pseudomonadota > Alphaproteobacteria > Rhizobiales > Beijerinckiaceae > Terripilifer. The sequence continues at coordinate 751 of CAMDOY010000199.1, forward strand.
CATCGTCGATTCCGCCATCATGGCGAGCCTGCAGAATGGCGCGGCCTTCTTCACCTCCACCTCGCTGATCGCCATCGGCGGCGCGGCCACCATGTTGCGCGCCACCGACGATATGCTGAAGATCTTCGCCGACGCCTCCATGGGGCTGGTGGCGGATCGGGTGCTTTGGGAATGGAAGATCGTGGGCCTCTTGATCATCTTCGGCTACGCCTTCTTCAAATTCGCCTGGGCCTATCGCCTGTTCAACTTCACCGCGATCCTGATCGGCGCCACGCCCGCGCGCGCCGACCCCGATGGCCCAGCGCGCGAGGCCATGGTGCGCCGCGCCAGCCGCATGAACATCGCGGCGGGCTCCCATTTTACGCGGGGCCAGCGGGCGCTGTTTTTCGCGCTGGCCTATTTCGGCTGGTTCCTCGGCCCCTACGCCTTCATGGCGACGACGGCGGCGGTGATTGGCGTCATGGGCGCGCGCCAGTTCAGTTCGGATGCGCGGCGGGCGCTGGAGGATGAGGTGGGGTAGGGCGCCGCAAGATCTGTCGCGTTGTTGTGACCAACTGCGCCAGCCCGGTGGGTTGCGGAGGCCGCAGGCGCGGACTTAACATCTCCCCCACAATGTCGGGAGATGAACTGATGAGATTGATCGCCGCCACAGTCTGCGCCATCGCCTTCGCAAGCCTTTCGGCGCCCGCCAAGGCGGCTGATCCGGCCTGGATGATGCCCTCCATCCTCGCCGCAGCCCGCGCCGAAGGCTCCGTGACCGTGTATTCCTCGGTCAACGAGAGCGAGGCCTTGCCCATGTGGAAGATCTTCGAGGAGACCACGGGGATCAAGCTCAACTATGTCCGGGGATCCGACGCCGCCCTCAATGGCCGCATCGCCGTGGAATATCGCGCCCAGCAAGCGGCCTGGGACATCACGCTCACCACCGCCGTGAGCCATCTCAATCCCGATACTTTGAAGGTTTTCGATCTGCCGGAGGCGGCGAATCTGATCGAGGCCGCGCGCGACAAGAACCGGCGCTGGTATTCCATCGCCGCCAATTACAATACGCCCGCCTATAATACGAAGCTCATCCCCGATCCCTCCGTCCTGCCCAGGAGCTATGAAGAATTCGCCAAGGCCAGGGAATGGCGCGGCAAGGTGGCGATCGACACCAATGACGCCAAATGGCTCTCGGGCATGTTTCGCCATTTCGGCGAGGACAAGGGCCGCAAGATGATGCAGGAGATGATGGACAATTTGCGCCCCACCATCGTCGACGGCCATCTGGCGCTGGCCCGCGCCGTGGGCGCGGGCGAATACGCCATCGCCATCAGCAATTACACCGCGCTGACCCATAATGTGCAGATGAGCGGGGCTCCTACCGACACTTTCGTGCTCGATCCGGTCGTGGTCTTCATGCACCAGATCGGCATGAGCGCCATGGCGCCCCATCCCAATGCGGCGCTGCTAGCGGCGAATTTCGCCATCAGCCAGCAGGGACAGGCCTATGGCGCCAAATTCGGCCGCACGCCCGTGCGCGCCGATGTGCAGCCCAATCCGCCCGACTCCGTGAGCCGTCTGGCGGGCCGCACCATCGTGCCCGTCACCTTCGGCCCCGAGGACGAGCGCAAGTGGAAGCGCACCTATGACGAGATCTTCCGGCCCCGGTGAGGCCGGGCGCGGGCCTCTTGGCGCCCCTCCCGCTTGACGCGGGGCGCGCATCCGCGCATGTCGTGGGCATGAGCCAGCAATCTGACAAGACCCCCGCCAAGCCGCCCAAGGTCCCCAAGCCCGCGCCCGACAAGCCCGAGCGTCTGCCCCTGGAGGAGACGATCCTGCGCCTGTGCGCGGATCGCGGCGCTGACAAGTCCATCTGCCCCACCGACGCGGCCAAGGCTTTCGCCGATGCGCGCGGCGAGGATGATCTGGCCTGGCGGCGCTGGCTGACCCAGGTGCGCTCCACCGCCGTGGGCATGGCCCGGCAGGGACGGCTCATCATCTACCGCAAGGGCAAGCCCGCCGACCCCGACGATTTCAGGGGCGTGTATCGGCTGGGGTTGCCGAGGAGCGAGTAGGGCGTAGTCCGTGAATCAAACAAGTGCTTCAGGGGCGGCGTCCATGTTTTCTCCTGGACGAATTCTGTTGCTCCTTATCGGGTTGTTGCTAACGCCTGTTTCAGCCGAGGCGCAGCGGCGAATGGACCGGGCGCCAATTAACGCCGGTTCATCCCTGTCATGGTTCTCTGAAACAATATCCGTTCCTGGAGCCCCCGAACTCGAAGTGAGCCTGTCGCGTGCTTCAGGAGCGAGCGATACGGTGCTTTTCCTTTTCATGGGCTGTCTCACGCGTGCGCCCAACCAGATTGCATTTTTTAGCGATGTGGCCAGGCGCGCCAACCGGGCTGGCATACATGCGGCGATCTGGAACTCCGCGCAGGCGCGCGGGCAAGAAGATCATTGTCAGGGCCGCGTATCCATAGATGCGCGCGCCAGCGATGCCGAGCGCGTAAGAAAGCATTTTCTCGCAAAGGGCCTCGCCGTCAAATTCGCGGGGATTGGCGAAAGTCAGGGAGCGGATGTGCTGGTGAAGTTAAGCGCTTATCGGGGGTGGACCTCCTTCATCGCGCTGATGCCTCATTGCGACATGTTCACCCCTGGCGGCAAGGCAAAGATGATCGCCTTTGCTGGCGACAAGGATACATCAGCTCCCGGCGCCGCTTGCGCCAGGTGGAAGAGCGAGGTGCATCGAGGCGCTGACGCCTATCATGGCTGGATGTATCCGGGTCACACCAGCGGGACCGTTCATACCAGCGGATACGGTAAAAGCGCGCCGCGCCTTTACAACGAGGCGTTGGCGAACCGTTTGTCGGCCCGCATCGACACATGGTTTGTGGAGTTGGTGAAATAGGCTTCTCGCTTAAGCGCGAAGCGAAATCCCCTACCTATCCCACTCCGGCATAAACCCCGGCTTCACCATGCGCCCATCGGGCTTCGCCAGAGCCGAAATCGCGCGCATGTCCTCGTCCGGCAAAACAAACCCGAACACATCCAGATTATCCCGCTGGTGGCCCGCGCCGCCCGCCTTGGGGATCGCGGCGACGCCCTCCTGCTGCACATGCCAGCGCAGCACGATCTGCGAGACCGTCTTGCCGTGTCTGGCGGCGATTTGCGCGATGGCGGCGTCCGCCATCAGGCTGCCCTGGCCCAGCGGGCTATAGGACACGAAGACCACCCCATGCCTGCGGCAGGCCTCCAGCACCTTCGCTTGCGACAGGCGCGGATGGTATTCGCATTGGTTGGTGGCGATCTTTTCGCCGTGGGTCGCCGCGAGCCGCACCGCGTCGTCCAGCATGGCGGCGGGAAAATTCGCCACGCCGATGTTGCGGGCGTAGCCGCGCTGTTTGGCGTCGCAGAGCGCCTCGATGGACTGCGCCAGCGGAATCGCCTTGTTGGGCCAATGGATCAGCAGCAGGTCCACCTGATCGAGCTTGAGGCGCGACAGGCTCGCCTGTGCGGAAGCCTGCAGGTCGCTCTTCGCGATGTCCGTGGTCCAGACTTTGGTGGTGACGAACACCTCATCGCGCTTGACGCCGCTGGCGCGCAGGCCTTCGCCCACCTCTTTCTCGTTGTCATACATGGCGGCGGTGTCGAGGTGGCGATAGCCCAGCGCCAGCGCGCCGCTCACGGCCGAGACCGCGCTGGCGCCCGTCAGGCGAAAGGTTCCAAGGCCGATGGCGGGGATCTGCGCGCCGGGAATGGGCAGGCGCATGGTGGCGACGGAAAGATCGGTCATGGACAGCTTTCAGGTCAGGGGAAGCAGGAGGATCTGTTGCGCGACGGGCCGTTGCAGCACAGCCTCATACCAGCGCGCCAGATGGGGGCGCTGTTTGCGCTCCATGGGCAGGTGCAGATAGCGGTGAACGCCCGGCGCCAGAACGCATTCGGCCATGGTGAAGGACTCGCCGCCGAGCCATGGGCTGCTGGACAACGCCTCCTCCAGAATATCCATGGCGCGCTCCACCTTGGCGCTGACATCGGCGAATTCGGCCTCTGAAACCGAGCCGGGCTGGCGGATGAGGTTCCAGAAGACGCGGGTCAGCGCGGGGTTGTGGCTGGTCTGCTGCCAGTCCATCCAGCGATCCGCCAGCGCGCGGTCGCGCGGATCGGTTGGCCAGAGCGTGCCCGCCCCGTGGGTGGCGGCGAGGTAGCGTACGATGGCGTTGGATTCCCAGAGAACGAAGCCGTCCTCTTCAAGCGTGGGCACCACGGAATTGGGGTTCTTGGCCATATATTCGGGGGTTTTCACCACACCGAACTGCATGCCCGCGTCCACGCGCTCGAAGGGCAGGCCCAGCTCTCCGAGGCAAAAGAGCACCTTCTGCACATTCAGCGAATTTGTTCGTCCCCAGAGCTTGATCATGGCGTTTCCTTGCAAGGCGCGTTGTCTGCTTTGCAGAAGCTTACATGATCGGGAGGGCGCCGGGGAAGCTCACGCACTCTCCGGCTTGCGCCGTGCAAAGCGCGTGAGATTGGCGGGCAGGGCGTTGGCGTCGTCGGCCCAGGCCAGAAGATCGGCCTCACCCACGGCGGCGCCTTCCTGAAAGGCGTGGTCTTCCTGTTTGTCGAGGGCGAGGCGAAACAGCACCGGCCCCTGCGGCGCCGCGCCCACCAGCCGCCCGAAGCCCATGCTCATCATGCGCATGCCGTCCGTATATTGATCAAGGCTGGCGTAGCGCGCCATGGCCTCGAACAGGCCGAAGCAATAGCCGAAGACCCAGCTGTTTTCGCTGACATCGGCGGGGCCAAGCTCGCCCGCCTCCAGCTGCACCCCCAGAAGCGACGAGCCGATATTGGCGAGGGTCTCGATGCGGTTCATGCTGTCGGTGGTCATTCTGTCGGGATTCCTGGGGCGCGGCTCTTTGCGGATTCGCCCCTCTATAGCGGGCTGCGCTGATCAGCGCATCTCCCGCCCGCCAGCGCTTTTCTTCACCCGGTCGAGGCGGATCACATTCACCACCTGCCGCGTCTGCGGCTCGACCACGCTGAGCGCGCGTCCCGCCATGAAATATTGGTGGCCCTGATAGGCCGGGATGATCGAGACGACCGCCGCAGGCAGTTTGCGCAGGGGCCTGTTGTCAGGGACGGCCAGCCCCACCAAAACAACGCCGCCGCGCGGGGGCCTGTCCTTCTCGATGGCGCGGGCGATGGTGGCGCGCTGCGCCTCCGTGAGGCCGCTTTGCAGCGCGGGGGCGCCTGAGCCTGGCCTGGGCGGGGTGAGCATGGGATCAGGCGCGCCCAGCGAGATCCCCGCGCCTGCGCTGCCGCCCACCTCGATCTGCGCCGCAGCGGGCAAGGCGAGCAGCAGGGTCAATAGGGCCGCAAAGGCCAAGGGCATACGCATGCTGGTCTCCCCGCGAAGATGCTACCGTCAGAACGGCAGCAGCTTCAGCGAGGTTCCAGCGCTCTTGACGGGCGTGTCGTGCAGCTTGTCGCCCTCTTTGGCGCCGATGAAGGCGAGCCATTGCTTGTGGTCGCCCCGGAAGGCGTTGCGGTCCACATTGCCGACAATGCCGGGGATCTGGGCGTCTGACTGATATTGCCAGAAATGCCAGTTGCGCGAGCCATACCGCACATGGGGCGAATATTTCGTCGAGCGGATCCAGATGGGATAGTCCTCGAGCTCGTTGGGGCTGAGGATCGCCTCATAGAAATCCACGGTCGAATAGATCACGGGCTTCTTGCCGTAATGGCGCTCCATGGCGCGCAGCATTTCGCGCATCTCGGCCACCACCGGGCCGCGCTCAAGGCGACGCTTGCACTTCTTGGACTCGGGCGTGGCCTCCACGTCGAGCACCGGGGGCAGGGCGTCGGGCTCCTTGGGCACGGTCTGGATGAAGTGCCGCATCTCCTCGTGCCAGGGGCGGCACCAGTAGACGAAATGATAGGCGCCGCGCGGCAGGCCGACGGCCTTCGCGCCGTTCCAGTTCTGCTGGAATTTGGCGTCGGTGTGATCGCCGCCTTCGGTGGCCTTGATATAGGCGAATTTGACGCCGCTGGCCTTTACCTGCGCCCAGTCGATGTCGCCCTGATATTTCGACACGTCGATGCCGTGGATGGCGAAATCGTGGG